>CAKUSI010000031.1 GCA_934678955.1 uncultured Austwickia sp.
ATGGCCGGGCCGTGATGCGCGGTTCCGGGGCCCCATCGGCGCGTCCGGGACCCCATCCGCGACGGTGGAGCCGCGTGGGTCCCCGTGCTGCGGCGCTGCGGCCCATCTCGCGGGGTGGGCGCTGTCGCGTGGATGAGGTCCCGGTTTCGCGGGTGGTGGGCCGGTTTCGCGGGTGGGGGTCCGTGGATGGCCGGGCCGTGATGCGCGGTTCCGGGGCCCCATCGGCGCGTCCGGGACCCCATCCGCGACGGTGGAGCCGCGTGCTGAGGGATCGCGCCGCGGGTCGCTCTCAGGGGAACTCGCGATGGACAGCCGTACGCCGCTGCGAGCCGCAGGGCTTTCCGGTATGGCAGAGCACCCAGGGCCAGTGCCCGTCTACCAAGGGGCGGCGATCTGGGCGGCGGTGTGCCCGGCCCCGTACCCGTTGTCGATGTTCACCACAGCCACCCCCGGGGCGCAGGCGTTCAGCATGGTCAGCAGGGGCGCCACGCCGCCGAACGCGGCCCCGTACCCGACCGATGTCGGCACCGCCACGATCGGCGCGGACACCAGCCCGGCGACGACGCTCGGCAGCGCCCCGTCCATCCCGGCCACGCACACGATCGCCCGCGCCGAACGCAGCAGGTCGAGCCGACCGAGCACGCGGTGCAGTCCCGCCACCCCGACGTCCATCACGAGCTCGGCGGGGCGCCCCAGGTAGCGGGCCGTCAGCAGCGCCTCCCGAGCCACCGGCAGGTCCGAGGTGCCGGCGGCGGCGACGACCACGAGGCCACCGGTGGGGTCCGGCGGGTCGGGGGGCCAGGCCAGCAGGCGGGCCGTCTCGTCGTATGCGGCCTCCGGCAGCGCTTCGAGGACGGCGGCCGCGTGGGCGGGGTCGGCCCGCGTGAACAGCGTCGTGGGGGGGCGTCGCCCCGGTGCAGGGTTCGCGTGCCGGGGGTCGGCTCGCTCGCCGGTGGGTCGCCCCTTCGTATGTCTCTCGTCCCCGTGCCGCTCGCGCACGGCGGCAGCGATCGCGGCCACCTGCGCCGGGGTCTTGCGTTCGCAGTAGACCGCCTCGGGGAACCCGCGCCGCGCCGCCCGGGCGTGGTCCAGGTCGAAGTTCGCCGCGTCGCCCCCCAGCGCCTCCGGACTCGCCCGGTGGCCACTCCCTGCGGAGAAACCTGCAGGTGCGCTAGGGGCAGCGAGCACGCCTGAACGTGCAGGAACCTCCGACGAGGGGCCCGCGCCGGCCAGCGTAGGCTCCGGCTCCGGCTCCGGCTCCGGCTCCGGCTCCGGCTCCGGCTCCGGGTCGGGCTCGGGCCGGCCAGGCCCGAGCCCAGGCCTTATCAGCTCCGGCCCAAGCTCCATCAGCTCAGGCTCTATCGGCTCGGGACCAGGCTCAGGCACGATCCGCCCGCAGCGTGTCCATCGTGAACGCGCCCGACTGGATCCCGGCCAGATCCAGCACGACGTAGCGGAACCCCAGCCCCGTCAACGCCTCCACCAAGGCGCGCCGGGTCGGTTCGGTGGCCGCCCGGGCCAGCTCGGCGGTGGGCAGCTCGACGCGCGCGATGTCGCCGTGGTGACGCACGCGACCGTCGCTGAAGCCCAGCTCCCGCAGCACCGACTCGGCCCGGTCGACCTGGCTCAGCTTTTCTGGGGTGACGGTGCTGAAGTGCGGGATCCGGGAGGCCAGGCAGGGGGCCGCGGGCTTGTCCGCGCACGGCAGCTTCAGCTCGCGGGCGATCGCGCGCACGTTGGCCTTGGTCAGCCCGGCGTCCGCCAGCGGCCGCAGGATCCGATGGGCGCTCGCTGCCTCAGCGCCCGGCCGGTCGGGTCGCAGGGCGTCGTCGGCGTTCTCGCCGTACGCCACCGCGTCCAGCCTCTCGGCCGCCACCAGCTCGTCGGAGATGCGCGTGAAGAGTTCGTTCTTGCAGTGAAAGCAGCGGTCCGGGCCGTTGGCCACGTAGGCCGCCACCTGGATCTCACGGGTGTGCAGCTCCACGACCCTCACGCCGATGGCGTCCGCCACCTGGTGCGCCGCCGCCCGCTCGTCGGCGGCCAGGCTCGGCGAGACCCCGAGCACGGCCACTACGCGGTCTGGCCCCAGGATGCGCACGGCCAAGGCCGCCAGGGCCGAGGAATCAACCCCTCCGGAGAACGCCACACCGAGGCGACGTACGCCTGCGAGCTGTTCTCCGATCGACTCCTCGGCCCTGCGCAACACTTGCGCCGGCGAGCCGCCGGCGCGCTCCCGGTGGGTCAGTGCGAGCTCCCGGAGGTCTCGATCTCGCTCTTGTCCCCAGACCACAGGGTGTGGAAGCTGCCCTCGGCGTCGACGCGCTTGTAGGTGTGCGCGCCGAAGAAGTCCCGCAGTCCCTGGGTCAGGGCCGCATTCAGCCGCGGGGCCCGCGCCTGGTCGTAGTAGGCCAGGGCGGACGAGAAGCCGGGGATCGGCACGCCGCCGAGGGTGGCCTTCGCGATGACCCGGCGCCAGGCGTCCTGGCAGCGGGCCAGCTCGGCCTTGATGCTCGGGGCCTCCAGAAGGGTGACCAGGTTGCCGGCCGCGTACTCGCTGCGAATCCGCTCCAGCAGCTTGGCGCGGATGATGCAGCCGTCCCGCCAGATCTTGGCGACTTCGGCGACGTTGATCTCCCAGCCGTACTCGGCCGCGGCCGTACGGATCAGGTCGAGGCCCTGCGCGTAGGCGACCACCTTGGAAGCCCACAGCGCGTCCCGGACATCGTTGACGAACGCCGCGCGGTCCCCGACGTCGCCCACCGTGCGGTCCGGCCCCTCCAGCGCGGCCTGGGATGCAGCCCTCAGCTCCGGGTGCGAGCTGATCGCGCGCGCGAACACGGCCTCGGCGATCGCGTTGACCGGGACCCCGAGGTTCAGCGCGGACTGGACCGTCCACGTGCCGGTCCCCTTCATCCCAGCCGCGTCGACGATGACGTCGACGAGCGGCTTGCCGGTCTTGGCGTCCTTCTGCCGCAGCACCTCGGAGGTGATCTCGATCAGGTAGGAGTCCAGGTCGCCGGTGTTCCAGGTGGAGAACGCGTCGGCCATCTCATCCGTCGTGAGGCCGGCCGCCTTGAGCAACTCGTACGCCTCGCCGATGAACTGCATGTCCGCGTACTCGATGCCGTTGTGCACCATCTTCACGAAGTGCCCGGCGCCGTCGGTGCCGATGTAGGTGCAGCAGGGCTCGTCGCCGACGTGCGCGGAGATGTCCTCCAGGATCGGGCCCAGCGCCTCGTAGCTCTCCCGGCTGCCGCCCGGCATGATCGACGGGCCCTCGAGGGCGCCGACCTCGCCGCCGGAGATGCCTGCGCCCACGAAGTGGAAGCCCAGCTCGCGCAGCTTCTTCTCGCGCCGGCGGGTGTCCTCGTAGAAGGCGTTCCCGCCGTCCACGACGATGTCGCCCTCCTCCAGGAACGGCAGGAGCGAGTCGATCGTGGCGTCCGTGCCCGCCCCGGCCTGGACCATGATCACGATGCGCCGCGGGCGCTCCAGGGAGGCGACGAAGTCCTCCACCGTCTCCGCGGGGAAGAACGCGCCCTCCGAGCCGTGCTCGGCCATCACCGACTCCGTCTTCGCGAAGGTCCGGTTGAAGATCGCCACCCGGTAGCCGTGGTGGGCCATGTTGCGGGCCAGGCTGCTGCCCATCACGGCCATCCCGATGACGCCGACCTGCGCCGAGCCCGGCTCCGGGATCTTCTCCTCGTGGCCACCGACCTCCTCGCCGGTCGCGGCCTTGACCTCGGCCGCCGCGGCCTCTTGCTGGGCGGCGCTGCTCTCGTCGGTGGTCTGCGGCTTCTCCTCCAGTGGAGTCTGGCCATCCGTGCTCATGTGGGTGCTCCTTGCTGTCGCTACGTCTGCTGTCGCTCCGGGCCGGAGTTACGGGCGGGGCTACGGGCGGGGTTACGGGCTGGAGTTACGTTAAGGCCGGTGGCCGACCCTTTCGGCTGTCCATCATTCACGCCGTGTCACTGGCAGGCAATGGCGCGTCACCTCTGCCAGGGCGGGTGCTCCGGCAGGTAGGTCTCGAACTCGGCGATCAGCGCGTTCTGGTAGTCCCCGGCATACGTGCCGTCCACGAACCGAGCGAACGCCTCGTCGTGCAGCCGCTTCCACGACGCCTCCTCTGCGCCGGGGTTGATCGGGTAATACAGGCACCCGGCCTCCCGTGCCGCATCACGGTCCCCGGGGGCGTCACCAATGAGAAGGACCTTGTCGGCGGCGTACTTGCCGGTGGTCGCGTACTGCACGTGCTCCGCCTTGGAGCCCATCTCCTGGCCGGCGATGACCGACATGTAGGGGGCCAGCCCGTGCTCGTTCCATTCCCGGTCGAGCGCCTCCAGCGGGGTGGCCGACACGACCATCAGGTCGGCGGTGGCGTTCATGAGCGCCAGCGTGTCCTTGACGCCGGGGAACGGCGGCACGCCCTTGACCATCTCGGCGATCGTGGCGTTGACGCCGGCGCCCCAGAGCAGGCACTTCTCCATCTCGGGGCTCGGGTGCTCGCTGGCCCACTGCTGGATGCCGAGGTCGGAGAGCGGGTATCCGGAGTCCAGGAACGCCTGGAGGTCATCACCCTTCGGCACCTCCACGCCGCGCGCCTTCACCTCGGGGCGCTCGCGGAGGAGGTCGAAGACCCGCTTGAGGGCGACCCAGCGGTTGAGCCCGCGGGTGGTCGAGTAGAGGTTCACGAACAGCGCCGTCTCACGGGCGTACTTCGAGACGGCCTGCAGGTCGAACCACTTGATGGTGTTGGGCGTGAAGCACTCCTGGTGCTTGATCTCCATCGCGTCGAAGGCGCACCCGTCGGAGTCGATCCCGACGAAGAAGTCGTGCGCGGGTTGGAAGTCCACCAGCACCTGCGCCGCCGGCGGCATGCCCGCGCCGGAAGGTGTCGAGGCCATCAGACTCAGCCCTTTCAGCAGTGGGTGTCGGCGAGCCCGCCGAACACGTCGGTGGTCGGGGTGCCGCAGAACTGCGAACGCCCCTCGAGCTTGTCGATCAATGCCTCCAGCGTCACGTCCTTGTCGTCATAGCAGTTGATGTATGTCTTCACCTGCGGGATGTCCGGCAGCAGGTGGGGACTCGCCGTGGAGACCACGATCGTGGGGATCTCGTGGACGAACCACGGGATGTCATACGTGCCCTTCGTCGCGGGCCAGTAGACCCGCTCGATCGGCTGCATCAGGCCGTCCACCTGGGCGACCGAGAGGACCAGGTCGTAGTTGTCGGTCAGGGCGGAGATCGGCAGCTTGCCTGCGTACGCGTTCATGACGACCGCCGCGACCTCCTCCTCCGACTTGCCCTTCGTCTTGTCCAGGACGGTCTCGTAACGGGTCACCTCATAGCCGCGCTCCCTCAGCAGGGCCACGACCTTGTCGGCCGGCTGGCTGCCGCCGTGCAGCGCGGTGGCCATCGGGTTGGGCGGTCCGCCGATCGGCACGACGAGGATGCGCCGGTACTTGTCCGTGGACAGGGGCAGCGCGTCCTGGTTGTTCTTCACCAGCGTGATGCCCTGGTCGGCGACCCGAGCGGACACGGCCCGGTGCTCGGGCGTGGCGATCCGCGCCATCGCCTCGGCCTTGGGCGGGAGGATCTCGGTCTTGTCCTTGCGGTGCAGCCCCAGCATGGCCTTGAGCCCCAGGGTGCGCCGCAGCGCGTCGTGGAGCCGCTGATCGGACAGGTTGCCGGACTTCCAGCCCTCCATCATCCAGGCGAAGTCCTCCTCCGGGTCGTTGAAGAACAGGAAGAGGTCGCAGCCGGCCTCGATGGCCGTCGGGAGGATGTCGCGGCGGGCCATCACACCGGTCATACCGACCATGTGCGAGGCGTCGGTGACGATGACGCCGTTGAACCCCAGCTGACCCCGGAGCAGGTCGGTGAGCAGCTCCCGGCTCAGGGTGGCGGGGAGGATCTCGTCGTCCTGCATCGCCGGGTTGAAGTGCTTCTGGTAGGCAGGTAGGGCGATGTGCCCCGCCATGATGCTCGGCAGGCCCGCCTCGATGAGGCCGGCGTAGACCTTCCCGAACGTGGCGTCCCAATTCTGGATCGACAGCCAGTTCGGCGCCGAGGACAGGTGCTGGTCCCGCTCGTCGATGCCGTCGCCGGGGAAGTGCTTGGCGGCCGGGGCGATCCCGGACTCGCGGATCCCGCGCATGTATTCGAGCGAGTACTCCAGGACCTGGTCGGCATTCCCGCCCCAGGTGCGCCGGGAGATGATCGGGTTGCGCCAGTTGCGGTTGATGTCGACGATCGGCGCGAAGCTCCAGTTGCAGCCGATGGCGCTGGCCTCGATCCCGGAGATCCGGCCCAGCTCGTAGGCGAGCTCGGGGTCGCCGGTCGCGGCGATCTTCACCTCCCAACCCACGTATGTGCCGTCCGTGCACGCGCCGTTGCCGCCCGCCTCGGTGTTCGCGGCGATGAGCATCGGGATCTTCGAGTTCTCCTGCAGGACCTTGTTCTGCTCGTAGACGTCGTCGGCGGTGCCCGGGTTGTAGCGCACGGCCGCGATGTGGAACTGGTCGAGCACGCCCTTGAGGTACTCCGGGTCGCGCGAGCTGCCCATGTTGACGAAGAGCTGCCCGATCTTCTCCTCGTCGCTCATGCCCGCGATGGTCTCCTCGACCCAGGCGACGGCGTCCTCGTCCAGGTGGAAGGGTGTGGCCGTCAGGTCAACCATGTGTCTGCTCCCTTGTCGCATCGAAGTGGTGGGACGAAATGGAGAGGCCGGGTGGTGGCCTCGAAGTGGTGGGTGTGTACGCGTGGCCGCCAGGTCAGCCCGGCCCCTCGCGCAGGGCGGTCCAGCGGCGCCGCAGCAGGTGGGCGGCCGCCTTCGGCTGCCGGTCGCGCGTGAACACGCCCTTTTTGTTGCCGTCGACCCGGGCGATCCCGGAGGTCGTTGCGAAGTCCGCGAAGTTCCATACGTGCTCGCCGACCACCTCGTCGAAATCGTCGAACACGCGGTGGTTCATCTCCAGGTAGGCGTTCTGGTATTCCTCGCTCCACGGACGCGCCGGCAACTGGTGGAGCCCCGAGACCGTGTCGGCGCCGTACTCGGTGATGATGATCGGCTTGCCCTCGCCGGCCCAGCCGGCCATCTCCTCCCGCCACGCCTGCTCGGCGCCGACGAGGTCACCGGTGTTGACGTACCACCCGTAATAGCGGTTGATCATCAGCACGTCGCCGAACTGGCTCACCCGGCACTTCCCGTGCGGGGCCAGCATGACGTTGACGAAGCCGACAGGTCGCGTCGGGTCGGCCTCGCGGGCCACGTCGAAGAGCGGGCGGAAGTAGTCCTCGCCGGCCTGCGATTCCGACTCCGGCTCGTTGGCGATCGACCAGAGCACGACGCAGGGGTGGTTCTTGTCCCGGGCGATCAGGTCGCGGATCTCCTGGGCGTGCACCTGCTGGGTGGTCTCGTTGACCGTCTGGGGGCTGAACGTCGTATAGCCCTGCCCGCCGAAGATGCCTCCGCCGAGCCCCATGTTGAGACCGACCGCGGGCGTCTCGTCGATGACGACGATCCCGGCCCGGTCGGCGTAGTCCATCACGTCCTCGCTGTAGGGGTAGTGCGACGTGCGGAAGCTGTTGGCACCCACCCACTTCAGTCGTTCGAAGTCGGCCAGCATGAGGGCGTCGTGGTGGCCCTTGCCGATCGTGACGTGATCCTCGTGCATGCCGAAGCCCGTGAAATAGAACGGCTGGTCGTTGATGAGGAAGCGGGCCCCGTCGACGCGGACGGTGCGGACGCCGACCGCCATGCGGTAGTCGTCCACGACCTCGCCGCCGCCGCCGCCGTCGCCGTCGCTGCCGCCGCCGCCGTCGGTGTTGATCAGCTCGAGGTGCAGGTCGTAGAGGTACCCCGCGCCGGGCTTCCAGAGGTGGACGTTGGGGACGGTCAGCTCGCCGGAGGCGCCCTCTCCGGTCGCCACGACCGCGCCGTCCTCGTCGGACAGCGCGACCCGGACGTTCAGGCCGTCGGCGTCGACGCAGGCCACCTCGTACGAGACACTCCCCGTGCTGCCCGAGAAGCCCGTGACGACGCGCACGTCCTCGATGTGGCCCGGGGCGCGCGCCGCCAGCCAGACGCCGCGGTGCAGACCCGCATAGTTGAAGAAGTCGTGCCAGTAGGTCTGCCGGCGGCCCGCGGGGCCGTCCACGACGACTCCCGGCGGGATGGTCTGGAAGGTCAGCTCGTTGTTGACGGCGATGGTCAGGCGGAACTCCCCGCCCGGAGTGACGCGGCCGGTCAGGTCCAACTCGAAAGGCAAGTAGCCGCCGCTGTGCCGGCCGACCTCCTCCCCGTCGACCCAGACCGTGGCGTGGTGGGTCGCCGACTCGACGTACAGGACGATCTGCTGACCCTCCCAGCCGCGCGGCACCCGCACGGTGCGCTGGTAGTAGGCGTCCCCGACGAACTCTCGCTCGTCCAGTTCGGTGAGGACGTCGTTGTATGAGGCCGGGACGGCCATCGCCCGCGCCCGCGGCAGGGGGCCTGACGCCCACGCCGCCCCCTTGGCGTCGCCGTCAGTGTCGAGGCGGAAATCCCAGAGTCCGTCGAGGCGGATCCTCGATCGGGTGGCGGAGTCGATGGGGCGAAGCATGGGTCGTCCCTCCTGCGAGGCTTCGGGATGGGCGACCGGCCACGGGCGACCTCGGGGGGCGAAGGGCCGGTTCTCCCTATTCATCCAGGTCGGCGAAGGAGCGGCAACGGATTGCCATCTGTTGTTTGCATCGGCGGTTCGCATCGGCGGTGTGTAGCGGCTGTTCGGATTGCCTGTGTGGAGCGGCTGCCTGCATCGCCTGCCTGGATCGCCTGCCTGCATCGCCTGCCTGGATCGCCTGCCTGCATCGCCTGCCTGCATCGCCTGCCTGCATCGACTGCCTGCATCGACTGCCTGCATCGACTGCCTGCATCGCCTGCCCGTGCCTGTGCCCGTGCCCGCGCAGGCGCCCGCACGTCGACCGGGCCGGACGCCGGACGGTGGACCGGAGCGTCCGGGCGCCCCGCCGGCGGTGCTTCACGGGTAGCGTTTCGGCATGCAGTCGGAAACCGTCGGCCCACCCGAGCGGGCGGTGACAATCTACGACGTCGCCAAGGTGGCGGGAGTGAGCCCCTCGACGGTGTCTCGCGCGTTCTCCCGCCCAGGGCGCGTGAGCGCCCGCACGGCCCAGCATGTGCGTCAGGTGGCGGCCGACCTCGGCTACCGCAGCGAGGAGATCTTCCCGCCACCGACCCCCACCCGCACGCAACTGATCGGGATGGCCGTCTCGGACATCACCAATCCGTTCTACTTCCCGATCATTCGAGGGGGTGAGCGAGCGGCGGCGGAGGCGGGGTTCTCGCTGGTGCTGACCGACGCGGACGAGAGCGACCGGATCGAGCGCGAGTCCCTCAAGCGGGCGCTGCCCGTGGTGGACGGCATGGTGATCGCCAGCACGCGCCTGTCCGACACCGATCTGCGCTCGATCGGGCGCAACGTGCCGGTCGTGGTGCTCAACCGGCCGGTCCCGGGGTTGAACAGCGTGATCCCCGACACCGACCGGGCCGTGCGGCGCGCGGTGGAGCACCTCGCCTCGCTCGGGCACCGGAAGGTCTGTTATGTGGCCGGCCCGGAGGCATCCTGGGTCGACGGGGCCCGCTGGCGGGCGCTGCGCGAAGCCTCGCTGGAGCTGGGGCTCGACCTGCGCGACCAGCGGATCGGCCCGGTCCCGCCCACGGTCCCGGGCGGCGGGAAGGCATCGACCGAGGTCATCGCCAAGCGGGCCACCGCCGTGCTCTGCTACAACGACATGATCGCGATCGGCGTGATGCGCGGGCTCCGGGCGCGGGGGGTGGCGGTGCCCGGGCAGGTCAGCGTCGTGGGATTCGACAACACGGTCGCCTCCACCCTGGTGACGCCGGGGCTGACCACCGTCGCCTCGCCCCTCGTGACGCTGGGCGAGGCCGCGATGCGCAACGTGATCGCGCTCAGCAAGGGCGCCGTCCCGCACGGCAAGGGGCCCACGGTCATCCCCTGCCGGCTCATCGTGCGCGAGTCCACTGGCCCGCCGCCGATCACCTGAGGGCACGCGGGCGCCGGGAAAGTCCCCGGCCGCTTGCCCCTGCGGTGGTCTGGACCAGCGCCTGGCGGGTCAGTGACCCTTCACCCGATAGAGGACCTCGCCCGCATTGGGAATCACGACGGTGCCCGGCTCGGCCGCCAGCGCCTCCAGATCGATCGTGTCGGGGTCCAGGTAGCCGAGGTTGATCGACTCGCAGACCTCGCGCGGGATCTGGGTGGCCAGGGTGACGCGCACCCGGAGCCGCTCCTCACCGGTCTGTTCGTCGTAGCTGCCCATGCCGCGCAGGTGCGTGGAGTGGGCGAGGACGCCCCAGTGCACGTCCTTGAACTTCTCCCACTGCTTCACGAAGTAGTCGCGGCAGTGGTAGCCGATCTCGTAGATCTCGTGGTGGGTCTCGCTGACCTCCGTGACGTGGGGCGCGTAGATCACGACCTCGCCGCCGTCTGCCACGGCGGGTTCCAGCTTGTAGAAGCCCTTGGCCGCGGTCCAGATGTCGTCATAGCGGGTGGGCATGCACGAGATCACTCGCTGGTACGGCTCGTCGACGTACATCACGTGCGTCTGGGCCGCGATCTGCGCCGTGGCCGCCCACGCGTCCTCCGTTGTGCCGAGGGCCGCCGCCTCCAGGAGCCCGGAGCCGGATTCCACCACGCAGCACAGCGCCAGGCGCTGCGTCGGGATGAGCTCCGAGCCCTCGTTGATCATCGCCCGCACGGGGGTGATGCCCGTGGTGCCGATGATCTGCGCGCTCGTGATGAGCGCCCCCACCCAGTGGGTCATGTCGATCATGTCCTGCGAGGCGCAGCCGGGGATGAAGTACTTGTTGCCCCCGGAGATCCCCACGACCTCGTGCGGGAAGACCGGCCCGACGACGAAGCACACGTCGGACTCGACGACGAGCCGGTTGATGAGCACGTTCGCCTCGCGGTGCAGCCGGCCCTCGGAGAGTTCGCCGATGCGCTCGGCGCTGATCCGGCCGACGCTCACCAGCATGTCGGGGTCGGCCCACTCGTGGTTCACCACGCGCAGGCCCGGGTAGGCGTCGGCGAGCGTCGCGGGCTGCGGCTGACCGTCAGCCCCCATCGCCCCGACCCCCAGCATGCGGTCGATCTCGTCGGGCTCCATGTAGCTGTGCGTGCCGAGCGCGATCACCGCGGTGAGCGTGCCCACCCGGTCGATGAGGTGGCGGTGCATGGTGCCGACCAGCAGCGGGAGGGGGCAGGAACGGGTCCCGTCCGGGATGACGAGGACGACGTTCTTGCCGTCGACGTCGATGCCCGCGAGGCCCTCCTTGACGAAGGCGTCCAGTTCGATGTCCGAGACGTGCTCGTGGGGTCCGCCGATCGTGCGGCACGGGACGCTCGGCCGGGCGTCTGACACGGATGTGGCGTCTGAGGCGGACATGGTGTCGGGGACGGACATGTGCGCTCCTGCTGGCTTCGAAGGGTATGGGTTCGACGGTACGACGCCGACCACCGAAGTGCGATGGCCGGCGTCGTGCCCGTTGGGGCTGAGTAGTGCCGGTGTGCGTGCGCCGGTACGCGCCCGGGTCGTGCAGACTCAGCCGCGCTTGGCCGCCACCGCCTCGAGGATCTGCTCGACGGCGTCGTCCAGGCTCACCTGCCCGGTGTCGATCACCAGGTCGTAGTGGTGGGCGTCGGCGGGGTCGTACTTCATCAGCCGCTGCGACATCGCCGTCCGCATGACGTCCTCGCGCTCCAGGCGCTCGGTGGCCACCTGCCGGCTGATTCCGGACTCCATCGCGCGGTCGATGCGTGAGTCGGGCGATCCGACGAGACGCACGTGCACGGCCTGCGGCATCGTCGCGAGCACGGCGACCCCGTCGCGTCCGACCACGACGCCGCCGGCGCGGACCGCGGTGACGACCTCCGAGGTGTTCTGCAGCACGATCGCGCTGTCGCTTTCGGCGTCCGCGGCGATCGAGGCGTCGGCGTCGACGCCCGTCCGGGACAAGGAGCGCAGGAACCGGCTGGTGCCCGGGTCGTGCTCGACGTCCGCCTGGTGGTCGCGCTCGAGCTGCTCGAGGGCCTCGGAGCTGAACCGCGCGCCGATGTAGGGCACGCCGAGCCGCTCGGCCACCCGCTGGGCGACGGTGGCCCCGCCCGCCCCGTACAGCTCGTTGATCGTGACGACCGGGCCGGTGGCTGCCAGCCGCCCCTCGCCGGCGGCGCGCTGGGCGCGGCGCTCGTTGAGGTCCGCGACGATGCCGCGGTGTTGGTCCGCGGTCAGCGGGTAGAAGAAGATCACCACGGCTGCGAGGACGCAGAGCGCCGCGGGGACGAAGCCCGTCGCGACCTTGATGCCCTGGATCGCATCGGCCGACTGGGTCGCGGCCCCGCCCACGTAGCCGAACGCCCCGATGACGCCGCCGCCGACGAAGCCGCCGATGCCCTGACCGCACTTGCGGATGAAGGACAGGATCGAATAGGCGCCGCCCTCGGCGCGGGTGCCCGACTGCCACTCGCCGTAGTCGACCGTGTCGGCCTGCATCGAGAACATCAGCGCGTTGGTGCCGCCGAAGCCGACGCCGTAGATGAGGAAGGCGACCAGGGCCATCGTCAGGCCTGAGGCCAACCCCATGAGGAGGAAGCCGACGATCGCCACGCACGCGAGGGCCACGTAGCCGACCCGCTTGCCGAACTTCAGCGTGATGGCCGGGACCATGGAGGCGATGGCCACGGTGCCGATCGTCTGCGCGATCTGCAGCCAGATGAAGTTGTTGGCGCCGCCGAGCACGTTGCGGGCGTAATACATCATCACCGCGTTCATCGTGAACGCCGCCGCGAGCAGGAAGAACGCGCCCAGGCACAGCACCACGAGCGGGCGGTTCTTGGCGACCATCCCGAGGGTCTTGCGCAGCGTGATCTGGCCGGGGGAGCGCGGGATGACCTCCTTGCAGCCGCGGAAGCACAGGTAGTAGAGCACCAGGGCGACGGCGGCGAGCGCCAGCGTGGCGATCGTGAACTTCAGCCGGATGTCGTCGGCCCGGGTGTTCTGGAACTGCGGGGACAGCACGACGGCCAGGAGCACGCCGGTGACCGAGGACGCGATCGACCGCGCGCCGGCGAGGCGGGAGCGGTCGACGGGATCCTGCGTCATCGCCGCGGACAGCGAGCCGTAGGGGATGTTGACGAAGGAGTAGAAGAGCTGGAACGCCGCGTCGAAGAGCAGGATCCAGACGAAGGCCTGCATACCCGAAAGGCCCGCCGGCGTGCTGAACAGCAGGACCAGCGAGATGGCCAGGAACGGGCTGGCCCAGAGCAGCCACGGGCGCAACCGCCCGTGCTTGGTGTCCTTGCGGCCGACGGTGTTGCCGGCGAAAAGGTCGGTGCAACCGGCCCAGATCTTGGTGACGCCGTAGATCGTGCCGGCCATGGCGGCCGGGACGCCGGCGATGTCCGTCATGTAGGCCATGAGGAACATCGACGTCATCATGAACGAGACGTTGTTGGCGACGTCGCCCAGCGCGTACGAGACGACGCGCGAACGGGGGAGCGGCCCGGCGGGAGGTGCCGTGGTCGCTGCGGGGGTGGTCATCTGCGGACTCCTTCGTCCGAGCCGGAAGGCCCGGCCTGATACCTGAAAAGAGGCGCCCTCGGCGCGACAGGGGTGAGATGGTCCCACCAGATCACCACGCCGCGTGGGGTCCGCCCAGCTGTTGCCATCAGTTTCCCCAGGTCCGGGGGCTTCGTTAACCCCACGGTCACCGAGGTGGTGCAGCAACTGCTGGCAACCGATTGTCGCGCTGCCCCGAACGCGCGGAGGATAGCGACATGCCGACGCCTTTGAGTGTGCACCCCGACCGACTCTTCCCGGCCGAATCGTCCACCCGCGATGTGTGCCGACGGCTGTACGACCAGGTGAAGGATCTGCCGATCATCAGCCCGCACGGACACGTACCGCCGGTGTGGATCGCCGACGACGTGCCGTTCCGGGACCCCGCGTCGCTGCTGATCACGCCCGACCACTACGTCAACCGCCACCTCCACGCCGCGGGCGTCGAGCTGTCCACCCTCGGCGTCGGACAGGGCGACCTGGACGAGGCGGCCTCCCGCACGGCGTGGCGCACGCTGTGCGAGCACTGGTATCTGTACGCCGGGACCCCCGTGCGCTACTGGCTGGAGAACGAGCTCGTCGACATCTTCGGCATCACCCAGACGCCGAGCAAGGACAACGCGGACGAGCTGTATGACGTCGTGGCCGAGTGGATCTCCCGGCCCAGCTCACGGCCGCGGGCGCTCATGGACGCCTTCGACATCGAGTTCATCGCCACCACGGACGATCCTTGCGACACCCTGGAGCACCACCGCAAGATCGCCGAGGACGCCACGTTCACCCGGCGGGTTGCGCCGACGCTGCGGCCGGACAAATACCTCGAGCCCGCCCGCCGCGACTGGAACGAATCCACGGACACGCTCGCGCAGGTGAGCGGGATCTCGATCGAGAGCTACGCGGACTGGGTCGCGGCCATGGAGAACCGCCGGGCGTACTTCAAGGCGCACGGCGCGGTGTCCACCGACCACAGCCACCGCGACCTGCGGACCGACGTGTTGGAGGCCGGGGAGGCG
Source organism: uncultured Austwickia sp. (assembly GCA_934678955.1). The sequence continues at coordinate 14,655 of CAKUSI010000031.1, forward strand.
GAGCGCATCTTCCGGGCGGCGCGGGCCGGCATCGCCTCGGGGGCGGAGTGCACCGCGCTGCAGCGCCACATGCTCACCGAGCAGGCCCGGATGGCGGCCGACGACGGCCTGACGATGACCCTGCACCCGGCCGTGGCGCGCAACCACGACCCGGCCACCCACCGGACGTACGGTCCCGACGTGGGCGCGGACATCCCGATCGCGGTCGAAGCGGTCCACGCGCTGCAGCCGCTGCTGTCGAGGTACGGCAACACGGGCACGTTCAACCTCGTCGTCTTCACGATGGACGAGACCCTGTTCAGCCGTGAGCTGGGCCCGCTGGCCGCGTTCTACCGCAACTTCTACGTGGGCGTGCCGTGGTGGTTCATCGACGCCCCCGACGCGATCAAGCGGTTCCGCAAGGCGGTGAGTGAGGCGGCGGGCTTCTACCGGACCTCCGGATTCATCGACGACACCCGCGCCTTCCTGTCGATCCCCGCACGACACGACATGTCCCGCCGGCTCGACTGCGTGCACCTGGCAGAGTTGGTCGTCGAACATCGGCTGAGCGAGGATGAGGCGGGCAAGGTCGCCCACGCGCTGGTCGCGGAGAACCCGAGGAAGGTGTTCAAGCTGTGAACGCACCCGCAGACCAGGCCGCGGCGCCCGCACAGGGCGGTGCCGGCCGGAGACTGTCGAGGGCGGGCGGCGACGGCCGACCGAAGGCGCCCGTGAAGCTCCTGCACCTCGGTGTCGGCAACTTCTTCCGCGCGCACCAGGCCTACTACACGGAGGCGTCGGGGCCGGGCTCGGCGGACGAGTGGGGCTACGCGGCCTTCACGGGCCGCTCGGCGGCCATCGCCGACGAGCTCGCTCCGCAGGACGGCCTCTACACGCTGATCATCAAGCACGCCGACCGCAACGAGAACGTCGTGATCTCCTCGATCTCGGACGTGCACCCCGGACCCGACGTGGCCGCGCTGCGCGGCTACTTCGCGAGCCCCGACCTCGCGGTCGTCACCAGCACGGTCACCGAGGCGGGCTACTGCCGGGACGCCAACGGCGCGCTGAACCTCGCCGACGAGAAGGTGGCCGCCGACATTGAGGCGCTGAAGGCCGACCCCGCGGGCGCCGACGTGGTCACCGCGCCGGGCAAGTTCGTGGCCGGCCTCCTGGCTCGACGGGCCGCCGGCGCGGGCCCGATCACGTTCGTCCCGTGCGACAACGTGCCGGACAACGGCGCGATGGTGCACCGCGTGATCAGCGACCTGGCGGCCCAGGTGGATCCGACGCTCGCGACCTGGATCGGCGAGCACTGCTCGTTCGTCACCACGATGGTCGACAGGATCACGCCCCGCACCACCGACGAGGACCGGGCGGCGCTGCTCGCGCAGACCGGCGTCGACGACCCCGCCGCCGTCGTCACCGAGCCCTTCGAGGAGTGGGTCCTGGAGGGGGAGTTCGCCGCCGGGCGCCCCGCGTGGGAGAAGGCGGGGGCGCGCTTCGTCGCCGACATCCGACCCTTCGAGCAGCGCAAACTGTGGCTGCTCAACGGCTCGCACTCGCTGATGGCCTACACCGGCCCCCTCCTCGGGTGTGAGACGGTGTTCGACGCGATCAACGACGAGCGGATCCGCGGCTGGGTGCAGGAGTGGTGGGACGTGGCGCAGCGTCACCTGCCGCTCCCCGAAGAGGAGATCACCGCGTACCGGTCCGCCCTCATCGACCGCTACGAGAACCCGAACATCCGTCACCTGCTCGCGCAGATCGCCGCAGACGGCTCGCAGAAGATCGCGATCCGGCACGTGCCCGCGCTGCTCGCCGACCGGGCCGCCGGGTCGATGCCGACCGGCGCGACCCGCGCGATCGCGGCCTGGACGCTGCACCTGCGCGGGCTCGGAGCCCCGGTGAACGACGCGCTCGCGGACGAGGTGACCGCGGCCGCCTCCGGCACGCTGGAGGAGGGTGTGGCGGGCGTGCTGCGCTTCTTGAAGGTGGACGACGCGCAGGTCGAGGCGACGGTGCTACAGCAGGCCCGCGAACTCGAGTCGATGGCGAAGGGAGCCTGAAAATGCAGTTGCGTGAAGACGCCCGGTGGTCGCTGGTCGTCCCGACGAGTATGGGCGTGCGGATCACGCCGGAGAACCGGCAGAGCGTGCATACCTCGGACCGGTTCCTGATGCAGGTGACCAGCGCAGAGAGCAACGTCGCGAGCGTGGTGTCCTACCTGGGCGAGCCCGCCAAGGTGCTCACCGCGTTCGTCGAGGACTCGCCGATCTCCCTGATGATCAAGTCGAACCTGCGGAGCCGGTTCCTGGACTACGAGGGGCCCGACCTGCCGCAGGGCGACGCGTGGGGGCTGCGGCACCAGTTCAACATCGCGGACTCCGGCTTCGGCGGGCGCGGCCCCCGGGTCTGGAACGACCGCTCCGGGGAGGTCGGCCGCGAGCTGTCGGTGGACCAGTTCGACCTCGAGCGCCTGTTCGGCGACGAGGGCGTGAAGCTCCTGCACATGTCCGGGGTGATCGCGGCGCTCTCGCCGAAGACGTCGACGTTCTGCGTGGAGCTGGCCAAGGCGGCCAAGGCTCACGGAACGAAGGTCACGATGGACCTGAACCACCGGGCCTCGTTCTGGGTGGGGCGCGAGAAGGAGCTGAGCGCGGCGTTCCACGAGATCGCCGAGGTCTGCGACGTGCTCTACGGCAACGAGGAGGACTTCCAGCTCTGCCTCGGCATCAAGGGCCCGGAGGCCGGCGGCGCGTCGATCGACGAGAAGATCGCCGACTTCCAGGAGATGATCGGGCGCATCAAGGACGCGTACCCGCAGGCCCACTACATCGGCACTTCCCTGCGCGAGGTCATCTCGGCCAACCACCACAAGTGGGGCATGATCCTGTGGAACGACGACGAGTTCGTCGTCGCGCCACTGCGCGACATCGACGTGATCGACCGGATCGGCGGCGGCGACGGGTCGGTGGGCGGCGTCCTGTATGGGATCCTCAAGGGCTGGCCCGTCGAGAAGTGCGCGCAATTCGGCTGGGCGACCGGCGCGCTGGCTGCGACGTCGCTGCACGACTACGGCGCGCCTGCCGACGAGGAGCAGGTCTGGTCGATCTGGGAGGGCAACGCCCGCGTCAAGCGCTGAGCCAGGCGCCCCAGTGTTCCCGCGCCGGCGGCCGGATCTGAGCCGGCCGCCGCCGCTTCTCGCGGGCGACCGAACGCCCCCTGCTGCGCTCACCGTCCTGTCCACCTGGCCGCACCGGCGGGCTGCGCCGGGCACACCGCGAGTCGGCCGCTCCGCCTGGGTTTCCCCGGCCCGCCGGACGGGTAGTGTCCGAGCCGGAACGCTGCGTTGTGCCGCTAGTGCGGGCGCCGCGACCGCTCGTACCGGCCCTTCGCGCTCTGGAGGCGACGACATGATCCTGCTGGGCATCATCTTCATCCTGGTGTCGGTGCTTGCCGGCCTCGGCGGGCTGTGGATGACCACGTCGAACAACGCGACGATCGCGTTCACGCTCGGACCGTTGGAGGTCAACGTCACGCCCGCCGTGCTGTTCGTCTCCGGGATGATCGTGGTGGCCCTACTCGGCCTGGGACTATGGCTGGCGCGTTCCGGCACGCGCCGTTCGATGGGTCGGCGGCGCGAGCGCAAGCAGCTGGAGCGCGACGCGCGCGAGCAGGAGAAGCAGCTGGCCGAGACCCGGGCCCGGCTGGGTCAGACCCGCGGAGAGGCCGACCAGGCCGAGCGCCGCCGCGAGGAGGAGCGCATCCGGGACGCGAAGCTGCGGGTCGAGGCGGACCGGCGGCGCGAGTCGGGCCGCGAGGAGGAGATCCGGCGCACGGCGGCCGAGAAGCACGGCGAGACCTACGAGGCCCCCCGCTTCGACGGCTCCCGCGGCGACGGTGCCCACCCCGCCGGGGCCACCCCCGCCGACGCGCCGCGCCGCGATCTGCCGCCGGAGCCGCCGGCCGCGCCGCGTCGCCCCTGACTTGTTTCTCAACCGCCGTCCGACAGGGCCCTGCCAGCCCTGGTTTGCGATTTCGTGACCCATTTTCCTTGCGTGTTCGCACCGCACATATGGCCTTCTCGCCGTTAGATGGGCGAATGGCGTTCTCGGCAAAGAGGCCGACGCCCGTCAACGGTGGAAGGAGCCGCCTTGCGACGACATGGCTTCGGACAGCCTGTCCTGAGTCGACAGGCCGCCGAACGAGACCCCCGGGAACGACACGCCTTCGAGCGTCGGCGGACCAGGAGGAGACGATCGATCGCCCTCGTGGCGGCCCTCGCCGTGGCTGGGGCCACGGCCGGCTGCGGAGGAGGCTCGACGGGCGCCGCAGGTGAGAAGACGATCCTGCGGCTCGCGCTGAACCAGACCGAGAAGCACCCCTCGTACGTCGCGCTGTCGAGCTTCAGCGAACGGCTGGAGAAGTCGACGAACGGGCGCTACACGATCGACATCTTCCCCAACGAGGTGCTGGGGGCGCAGCAGGAGATCCTCAACCTCATGCGCAACGGGATCGTCGACCTGGCGATCATCTCCGGCACCCAGCTGGAGAACATCAACAGGGACTTCCAGGTGTTCAACCTGCCGGCGGTCTTCGACTCGGTGGAGCACCAGACGAAGGTCATCAACGACCCGGCGATCACCGGCGGGCTGTTCAGGTCGCTGGAGGAGAGCAACCGTCTCACGGTCCTGGGCGGGTTCACCCAGGGCGAGCGGAACCTCTACACGAAGACCGCCGTGAACACCCCCGCGGATCTCGCGGGCAAGAAGATCCGCGTGCAGGAGAGCCCGGTCATGCTGGCCACGATCGACGCGATGGGCGGATCGGCGACGCCGATGGCCTACGGCGAGGTCTACACGGCGATGCAGTCCGGCGTGCTCGACGGCGCGGAGAACAACGAGGTCAGCTACTTCACGCAGAAGCACTTCGAGGTGGCGCCCTACTACACGTACACCAAGCACCTCGTCGGCCTGGACTACATGGTCAGCAACACCGACAGCCTGGCGAAGATGTCGCCCGAGGACCGGGCGACCTTCGACCGCGAGTGGACCGCGACCTACCACGAGTTCAACGACCTGTGGGCCACCGCGACTCAGGAGGCCATCGACGGAGCGACCAAGGGCGGGGCGACGTTCGCGAGGATCGACACCGCGCCGTTCGACGCGAAGCTGAAGCCGGTCGCCGAGTCGTTCCTGCGGAGCGACGTACAGAAGGAGATCTACGCGCAGACCAGGAAGGCGGCCGGAGAGTGAAAGCCATCACCAAGGTCCTGGACAAGGTCCTCTCCACGGCGTGCGTCGTGCTGTTCGCGCTCCTGGTGGTCGTCGTGGTCTGGCAGGTCTTCGCGCGCCAGGTCCTCCACTCGCCCGCGGCCTGGACGGAGGAGGTGTCCCGCTACATCTTCGTGTGGCTCGGCCTGTTCGCCGCCGCGCTCGTCTTCTCCGAGCGTGGGCACATCGCCGTCGATTTCGTCGCGCGCAAGCTGCCGATGGGCGCCCAGAAGGCCGACCGCGTGCTCATCCAGCTGCTGATCACGTTCTTCGCGCTCGTCGTGCTCGTCTACGGCGGCTGGCGCGCCGGGCAAGGCGCGTGGAACCAGAGCCTGCAGGCGCTGCCGTTCACGCTCGGCCAGATGTACCTGGTCATGCCGGTCACCGGCATCCTCATCGCGTTCTACGCCGTCAACAACATCGTCGAAGTGTTGGGCGGCGAAGTGCCCCCGTTCGCCGAGGACGTCGAGGAGGACGCTGCGCAATACCTCGAAGGCAGGGAAACCGTGGAGACCGACGAGTCCCTGGAGGCGACCCGGGATCACCCGAACGCGTCCCAGGCGCCGCCGGGGGCCTCCCCCGAGGGACCGAACCCACCCGAACGGTCGCGCCCGACCGACGACCCCGACCCGAGGAGCTGAGCCATGGACCCCGTCGCACTCGCCGCCCTGGTCCTCGGACTCGGCATCGTCATCTGCATCATCCTCGCGGTGCCGATCGCGGTCGGCATCGGCCTGTCGAGCTTCGCGGCTGCCTTCGTACTGCTCGACTTCGACAAGGCGGCCCTCGCCAGCGCCCAGAAGATGTTCACGGGCATCAACAGCTTCACCCTGCTCGCAATCCCGTTCTTCGTGCTCGCCGGGGTGCTGATGAACAACGGCGGCATCGCCGGGCGCCTCATCGACGCCGCGAAGGTGCTCGTCGGGCGGATGCCTAACTCGCTGGCCCAGACCAACGTGGTCGCCAACGGGATGTTCGGCGCGGTGTCGGGCGCGGCCGTCGCGGCCGCCGCCGCGGTGGGGACCGTGATGACCCCGCGGATGCGC
>CAKUSI010000032.1 GCA_934678955.1 uncultured Austwickia sp.
CGGGATACTTCCGTAGTGCTGGCATCCGATGCCCTCCTCCGTGACTTGGATGCCTCCATCAAACCCGACACTTGACATACCCACACTCCGACGACGCGACATTCTGCCCACCATTAGTCCTCGCCAACGACCACGCCTTGCCCTTCCCACACGTCACCGAACCACCATCACCCATCTCCCAGACCACCTCGTCGACCTCGGCAGTCAAGGTGACGGTGATGCCTGCCTCGCTCTTCGACGCCGACACCGGCCCCCATTGATTGTCCTCGGGGGCTTCGGACCACAGCCACATGTGCCAGCCGACCAACCCCATGTGCTCCTTCGAGTCCCCCTTCGGGAACATCCCCATGTCGGGAGCGTCCAGCTTCAGACTCGCAAGAATCTCTTTGGCGAGCTCTTCTGGATCGGGAGGAGTCGCCTCCGTGTCAGGGAGCCACCGGTAATACCGCTGCCCCGGATCCGGAATCAGCTCCCCCGTCGGACGGGTGCACTCATAAATGCTCCCATCGCTGCGGCCCGACCAGATCGCATCGGTCTTGGGTGGCTGCTTGTCCGCGAGCTGACACCAGGCACTGGCCGAGGGCACCCACGAGCCGTAATCGTTCGAGCACCCCACCTTGCGATCGTTGTAGCGACACTCCCGCGTACCCCCTGACGACGACCCACCCGATGTCCCTGGTTCTCCGGGGGAACCCGAGCTATTTCCAAGGCCTGCCTTGACTCCGCAAACATCGGTGTCCCAGTCGCAGCCTGCATCGACGATCGGAGCAGGCAGTGTGGCGCCGTCGGCACTCGCGCTAGGCGGGAGAGCAATCCACGTCAACATAACTGGCAGCAGCAGGAACGACATGACAGCCGAAAGCCAAGGGGAACCAGTTCGCGAGCGGTCCGCCGCGCCGTCTCGCCTCAACACGGCCGGAACTCGCTGCCATACCAGAAGGCCCTCCATGAGCCATCCGGCATGAGCTGCATGCGCACCTGCGCGAGGAGGGTTTCATCCTGTTGAACCACCGTCTTGCCTGTCTCGATCTCAACAGTCCAGGAATACCCCGGCTCGACACAGTAGGTGACCAGTGCCTCGCGGACGCCCTCGGAACTCGTTACCGGCCCGTCAATCGAGACAAACCGGCTCACCACATCACCGGTCCGTCGCCACCCCTTCTCCCGCAGCCCTGCGATTGCCCCAACAACCCGTGAGGTCTCTTCTCCGCCCGTGGTGATCTCGACAGCCCTGTAGTCGGTCAGAGAAGGGTCCTTCTTGTGCTTGTCAACGGCTAGCTCATACGCTTGCCAGCCTTCCAGTACCGCGCTCTTCTCTGGGTCCATCCCGGTGGGCAGAGCCGGGAACGACTCCACCGCCGTCGGTGACGGCGAAGGAGACGGACTGGTGCTCGGCGAGGGCGTCGGACCGACCGCGCTCGGAGACGGAGTGGACGGCGACGGACCCGGCACCGACGGCGTACACCCCACCAACAGCACCAAACACACAAGCAGGTAGACGACACGCATAAACCCTGCCCCTTCCGTCCCCCCGAACGAATGTCGTCATTCAACCAAAGCAGTCACCCGAAAGCGAGGCCCAGGAGCAAACTGTGGATAACCCCGCGGGTCGGGCACAGCGGCACGAGGCCGCAAGCACGCGGCCGCTCCCTGCCCGGGCTCATGCGAGCTACCCGCCTTCCTCGGGCTGACTTGGGCTCCCATGCGAAGTGCCAGCGCCCTGCCTGCCGAGCCACTCCCCCGGTGCGAAGCGCCACCCGCTGCTGAATGAGCCCGCCGCACGAGGCCGCTCGCCGCGTCGGCAAGCCGTCCCGTACTGAGCCCGACGGCCAGGCGGAACCCCCGCCGTCGCATCGGAGTAGACCGTCGTGTCCAAGTAGGCCAATGAACTGCCGACCGGTTCCTCGCTCTGCCGGCCGCGACCAACATCATCGTGGCTGTAAACGTTCAGCTCACTGCGAAACCGGCATTACCGTGCGCGTCAGAGTCATCATGGTGACTCTGACGTTCACGTTGTTCAGCTCGGGGCGGGAGATCGAACGGCAGCAGCCACGTTTTTCTCCCGCGAACCCGTTGTCGGTGGTCACGGCTAGGGTGTGGCGCGTGATCACCGGCGAACTCAAAGGCAAGGTCGACCGCGTCTGGGACGCGTTCTGGTCCGGCGGCATCTCCAACCCGTTGGAGGTGATCCAGCAGATCACGTACCTGCTGTTCCTCCGACGGCTCGACGACCTCCAGACCCTCGAGGAGAAGAAGTCGCGCGTCACCGGGCAGCCGATCACCCAGGCGTTCTTCGCCGGCAACGAGCAGCACCTGCGCTGGGGCCAGTTCAAGCAACTGGAGCCCGGTGCGATGTTCGACGTCGTGGGCCTGGAGGTGTTCCCCTACCTGCGCGACCTGGGCACCCGAGTCGCAGGGGCGACGTCGACCTACGCCGAGCACCTCCGCGATGCGCGGTTCGCCATCCCGACACCCGCGCTGTTGGCGAAGGTCGTCGACATGCTCGACACCATCCCGATGGCCGACCGCGACACCAACGGCGACCTGTATGAGTATCTGTTGTCCAAGCTCGCGTCCGCGGGCGTCAACGGCCAGTTCCGCACACCGCGCCACATCATCCAGTTGATGGTGCAGCTGATGGACCCGAAGCCCGGCGACGAGATCTGTGACCCCGCCTGCGGCACGGCGGGCTTCCTCGTCGCCGCGTCCGAACACGTCCGCGAGCAGCACCCCGACGCGATGCTCGACACCGCGCAGCGCACCCACTTCCACCGCTCGATGTTCCACGGCTACGACTTCGACTCCACCATGCTGCGCATCGCGTCGATGAACATGCTCATGCACGGCATCGAGTCCCCGGACATCCGCTACCGCGACTCGCTCTCCGAGGGCGCCTCCGGCGAGGCCGACAAGTACACGCTGATCCTGGCCAACCCGCCGTTCGCCGGGTCACTCGACTACGAGTCAACGTCGAAGGAGCTCCTCGCCACGGTCAAGACAAAGAAGACCGAGCTGCTGTTCCTGGCCCTGTTCCTGAAGCTCCTCCAGCCCGGCGGCCGCGCCGCGGTCATCGTCCCCGACGGCGTCCTGTTCGGCTCGACGAAGGCCCACAAGGACCTGCGCCGCTCGCTGGTCGAGGACCACAAGCTCGACGCCGTCGTCAAGCTCCCCAGCGGCGTGTTCCGCCCCTACGCGGGTGTGTCCACCGCCATCCTGATCTTCACGAAGACAGGAGCCGGCGGCACCGACCAGGTCTGGTTCTACGACGTCCAAGCCGACGGGTTCAGCCTCGACGACAAACGCAACCCGGTCGCCGCCAACGATCTCCCGGAGGTCGCAACCCGCTGGTCCGGCCGCGATACCACCGAGCGCGACCGCACCCGTACCGAACAGTCCTTCACGGTCCCGAAAGAAGAGATCGCCGCCCAGAGCTACGACCTGTCATTGAACAGATACAAGGAGATCGTTCACGACGATGTCGAACACCGCGACCCGCTCGACATCATCACCGACCTCGAGGCCCTCGAAGCCGAGATTACGACAGGCCTCGCCGAGCTGAAGGACCTGCTCTCGTGAAGACGGTTCTGCTCGGTGACGTCGTCAGATTCACCAACGGTGGGACGCCAGCCCGCTCGAAGACAGAATTTTGGGAAGGGTCGATCCCCTGGATCACAGGTGCAGATATCACTGATGAGGGCACTATCTCAGCACGCTCATTCATCACAAGCGCTGCCGTCTCTGGCTCTTCGACGAACGTCCTTCGCAGGGGTACTGTCATACTCCTGACAAGGACATCTGTCGGTAAGGTCGGCGTTCTGCCAGAGGAAATGGCGATCAATCAGGACCTCACAGGCATCACGCCTTCCCGGGAAGTCGATACCCGCTATCTCGTGCACTTCCTTCGGGCCAGCAAACCGAAACTCCTGCGGAATCTCCGCGGCGCCACGATCAAGGGGATCTCTCGCGAGGACGTTGCCTCGCTAGAGATTGCGCTTCCGGCTGTCCCTGAGCAACGTCGACTCGCCGAAATCCTCGATAGGGTCGATGCGCTTCGCATGAAACGCCAGCAGGCACAGGCCCACCTCGACGCCCTTCTCCAAGCCTTCGCCCTCGAGTTGTTTGAGCACAACAGTCATCGTCGCATCACCCTGGCGGAGATCGCCGATGTGTCTTCCGGAATCACTAAGGGGCGCCGCACAGCCGCAAGCACCCGCGCCGTTCCGTACCTCGCCGTGGCCAACGTGCAGGCCGGGCACCTCGCGCTCGACAACGTCAAGTCGATCGACGCGACCGATGCAGAGGTTCAGCGCTACGCCCTCCAACCGGGCGACCTGGTGCTCACCGAAGGCGGCGACCCCGACAAACTCGGCCGTGGAACCCTCTGGCGAGGTGAGATCGCGGAGTGCATCCATCAGAACCACATCTTCAGAGTTCGACTCAAGCCCGGCGCGGGGCTTCGCGCCGAGATACTGGAAGCATTCCTCGGGAGTTGGGACGCCCGCGCCTACTTCCTGCGCTCAGCAAAGCAGACAACCGGGATCGCTTCGATCAACAAGACCCAGCTCGCCGCCCTGCCCGTTCCCCTCCCACCCGTGGAACTCCAGGATGAGTTCTGCCGGCGACTCACGGCCTTCCGAACCCACATCTCTCAGGTCAGCCATCACTCACAGTCGCTGGACAACCTCTTCACCTCCCTGCAGACCCGCGCGTTCAAAGGAGAACTGTGACCACCACCGAAGCCCCCACCTGGGACCAGTACATGCTGCCTGCGCCGAGGGTCCTCGCCGACGGCGAAGTTCAGCGGGCTCGCCAGATCTGCAACGCGGCGGCGGACCATCTCAGCGTCAGCGCCGAGGAGCGCGAGGTGCTCATCCCCTCGGGGCAGCAGCGGTACTTGAACCGCTCACTGTGGGCGCTCTCCTACCTGAGCCGCGCTGGCGCCGTCGAGAGGGTGAGTCGCGGGCAGTATCGAATCACACAGGTCGGCCAGCGCCTCGCAGAAGCTCACCCCGAGGGCATCCGCGAGAAGGACCTCCGCGGACTGCCCGGCTACATCTCGCCGTATGTGCGTTCCTCGTCGCCCACCACAGCGGCCGTCCCCACCGACGAGCCCTCCGCCGAGATCTCGGAGCTCTCCCCGACCGAGCAGGTTGAGCAGGGCATCTCGCGCATCCATGCCACGGTCGCGCAGGAACTCCTTGCCCGCCTCCATGCACAGGAACCCGCGTTCTTCGAGCAGGCGGTGCTCGACCTGCTGATGGCGATGGGCTACGGAGGTGCAGAGGGGCGCGCGACACGCACCCAGCTGTCCAACGACGGAGGCATCGACGGCGTGATCGACCAGGACGCGCTCGGGCTCAGCCGCGTCTACGTCCAGGCCAAGCGGTATGCACCGGATACATCGGTCGGACGCCCGGAGATTCAAGGCTTCGTCGGCGCGCTCCAGGGCCACCAGGCGGGCCAGGGCGTGTTCATCACCACAGGCCGCTTCAGCAGCACCGCGGTGCAGTATGCCGAGAACGTCCCGACCCGCGTCGCCCTCCTCGACGGCGCCCGCTTGGCGAGGTTGATGATCAAGTACCGCGTCGGCGTCCAGGTCCGCAAGACCTACGACGTCGTCGAACTGGACGAGGACTACTTCGAGTAGCCATTGACTCCTGCGTCGATAGTGCGGCTGCTTAGGTCGGTTCTGGCGTCGATCCGGCGCCGCAGCAACAGACATACGCAGCCACACTACGCCCACCGCCGCAGTTCACAGACGCCTTGCGCGGGCGTACACTCCTTACATGACGACAATGTACGCAACGATCACGTCGAAAGGGCAGATCACCCTCCCCGCAGCGGCCCGACGTGCGCTCGGGCTACACGAGGGTCAGAAGGTCGGCATCCGGGTCGAGGGGGACTCTCTGGTGATCGACCGTCCTCCCAGCCTCGACGCTGTGCGCGCCAAGATTCGCGAGGAGGCCGAGGCTCGCGGCACCTGGGGGATTGTTCCCGTGGCCGGCGACGGCTGGGCAGCACGGGCCGAGGACTTCCGTGGCAACGATTGATACGAACGTATTGCTTCGCTGGGTCCTCAACGATGTCCCGACGCAAGCTGTGGCCGCCGAGGCCTTGCTGACCAACGGCGAGCAGCACCTTGTCCCCGATGAAGCGCTGATCGAGACCGTCTTCGTCCTCGACAAGGTGATGGGGCTCTCACGCGCCACCGTCGTCGCGTCAGTGGAGTTGGTCATGGGCGTCGCGCAGTTGAGCCTCGACCGCGCACTGTGGCGAACGGCTCTCAACGATTACCTGGCCCACCCGAAACTCTCGATCAGCGACACCTTTCTGACCGCCATCGCGAACGCCACCAGACAATTGCCGCTCTACACGTTCGACAAGAAGCTGGTAAACCAACTCGACGGCGCCGAGCTGCTCCACTAGAGCCGCTCTACTCCCGACGCCAGACTGCGGGCCTTTCAAGGTCCGGCGTTTCCCACGCCCAACCTGCTCGTCGGAACGCGTGTGGATGCGCTACGCAATCAGCGCAACGCCCTCGGCGCGGGCCGCGTCCGCGAGGCGACGATCGCGGGTGGCCAGGTGGCAGCCGTACTGCTCGGCGGCGATCAGGTAGCTGGCATCGTAAGACGTCAAGCCGTGGGTGCGGGCCAAGGCCAGCAGGTGCGCAGGTGCCGGGTCGAGTTCGCTCATCTCCAGCGGCAGCCGGTCCAACAGTGCGAGGACCGCGACGGCGTCGGCGGCCGTGATCCGGCCACGCTTCTCGGCCTGGATCAGCGCGTTGGAGATCTCCAGCCACCATAGCGGCGTGACGATCGCTCCCGCTTGGCGCACGGCAGCGAGCACCCGGTCGGACAGTTCGTCGTGCTCGTCCTCGAAACACCACGACAGCGCCATGGAAGCGTCGACCACGACGCCTTTCACAGCCGACCCTCCGCGATAGCATCCGCGACCGAGAACCCGAGTCGTCGCCCCTCGCGAAACGCCGCGAACTCGTCGATGATCTCGTCACCGCAGGGCTGAACCCGAACACCGACGAGTCTTGCCGTCGGCTTGCCGTGCTTCGTGATCACAAAGCTCTTTCCACGGGCAACCTCGTCGAGAAGCCGCGGCAGGTGAGTCTTTGCCTCGTATGCACCGATCGTCATACATCTAGACTAGTCTCCGACTGGTTTAAGTCCAAGACTCCTCGCCTCGTCCATTCCTGCCAGTTCCGCGCCTCAATGCGGTTGGCATGTGTCCCCATAGACACGCATGCGACCGTGTTTGTCAGCAGCGGAGGGCCCGAAACAGTCATGCGATGTTTCATACACCAGATGTATGTTTATGGCGTCACTTCAAAATGACGCCTGTGCCCTGACTACGGCCCCAGCAGGGCCAGGGGAACGACCGCAATGCCGTCGGAGCGGCGGTAGGCGTACTCCCCCGTCGTCAGCACAACCCGGTCGGCCAGGCGGTCTCCGATCTGATCGTGAAGCCAGTTCAGGTGCCGCACGTCGTGGTCTGAGACGCTGCCCGCCAGCTTCACCTCGATCGCGACCACGGAGCGATCCGGCCCCTCGACGATGAGGTCGATCTCGCGAGCCGTGCCCATCGTTCGCAGGTGGCCGACCTGCGCCTCTGTAGCCTCCGCGTAGACCCTCACGGACTGCGTCGCCAGCGACTCAAAGAGCGCACCGAGCCACGTCCCGGTCTGCGTGCCCACTCGGTCCCCCTCACCCGTCAGCAACCCACGCTTGCCAACACCCACAAGACGGGCAGCCAACGCCGGATCGACAAGGTGATGCTTCGGCGTGACCGTCAGCCTCTTGAGAGGCGAGAACGCCGGTATCCACGCTTCGAGCGGGTCGAGGACGAACAGTCGAGTCAGCGCCTCGCGGTACACCTCCGCGGTCTGTCGCGTGGGTTTGTCCCCCTCGCCCGGCGTTGCCGAGTCCAGGATGTTGCTATACGCCGCCTGGGTTGATGTCGCTGCCGCATAGGCGGACAGCCACGCCCTGAGCGCGCGAGGGCGACGGACCTCCACCTCGTTTTCCACGAGCTCGCGGTCAACGATCCGGGTGACATAGCTGTCGAGTTGGATGCGCTGACCTCGCTCGCTGAGGGGCCGAATGCCGGGGAACCCGGACCCCAGGATCTCATCGGTGTACTCGGCAAGTCCGACGGTCGTGTGTCCTCCGATCTCCACCCCCTCGCGGTTCATCAGCGACGCAAGCGACACCGTCGGGGTCTCGATGCCTCGCTCCGCGAGACTCAACGGCCTCATCCTCACACTGACGATCCGCCCAGCACCCGAGTGAATGCGCACCCCGGGCGCCACACCGGCCGATCCCGTGAGGAGGAACTGTCCCCCCGCGCGATCGTCGTCGACGGCGCGCCGGACCGCGTCCCACACCTGAGGTTCCAGTTGCCACTCGTCAATCAGGACCGGCGGTTCGAGGTTCCTGATCAAGCGCACATTGCCCGCCACAAGCGCACGCTGCGACGCAACATCCATCGAGAGTTCACTCCGCGCCCGCTGGCGCGCGGTCGCCGTCTTCCCGACGCCTTTGGCCCCCTCCAAGGCGATCGCGGCAAGGTCCCCGATGACCTCGTCGAGCAGGTCATCGATGATTCGACGGGTGTAACTCATCGCTGAATCATACATCTCATCGCCTATCTAGTTAACATCTCATCGCCTCTCAAGTGAACATCTCATCGCCCTGCACTCGACCGAGAACTCCACCAAGATGCTCCGCACCCCCGCCAAAACCCCAGAATCCCCAGCCAGCCGCAGTTTTCCGTCAGACCTTTCGCTAGGCTCGACGTGCCGTCGAACGGAGAGGTGAGCGATGGGCAACTTCGACTTCCTCCGCGAGACGCTGCCCGGGGTCTTTCCCGACAGCGCGCGGGCCGAGTCGTACCTCACCTCCGATCCTCGCGCGGCGTGCATCTACAGCCGGCGCGCGGCGGAACTCCTTGTCAATCACCTGTACGACGTCCTAGCGCTCCGCGAGCCGTACCGGGACGACTTCGCGGCCAAGGCCAACGATCCGGTGTTCAAGGCCCGCGTCGGCAGCGGCATCCAGGCCAAGCTCAACCTCATCCGGCTGAACGGCAACGACGCCGTCCACAAGCCCAAGCCCGTCCCGCCGGGCACCGCGTTGGCGACGCTGCGCGAGCTGTTCCACGTCATGATCTGGGCCGCGTTCCGGCACTCCCCGAATCCCGGGGCCGTGCCGACGGGCAGGCAGTTCGACCCACAGCTTGCCGCGCGTTCCGCTCCCCTCACCCGCGAGCGGGTGCAGCAGCTCGCGGCCAAGTTCACGGCCCAGGACGAGGCTCACGCCAGGGAGCTCGCCGAGCGCGACGAGGCCCGCGCCCAGCTGGAGGCCGAACTCAGCGAGCTCCGGGCGCAGATCGCCGCGGCGCAGGCCGTCAACACCCAGACGGATGACCACGACTACAACGAGGCCGAGACCCGCGACCTGTTCATCGACCGGCTGCTGAATGAGGCCGGATGGCCGCTCGCCGATGCCCGCGACCGCGAATACGAGGTCGACGGCATGCCGAACGCGCAGAGCAAGGGCTACGTCGACTACGTCCTCTGGGGCGCCGACGGGCTGCCGCTCGCCGTCGTCGAGGCCAAGCGCACCACCAAGAGCCCGGCGATCGGCCAGAAGCAGGCCGAGCTATACGCCGACGCGCTCGAACGACGCTTCGGCCGCCGCCCCGTCGTCTTCTACACCAACGGCTACGAACACTGGCTGTGGGACGACGCCGCGGGCTACCCGCCGCGCGAGGTGCAGGGCTTCCTCACCCAGGGCGAGCTGGAGCTGGCCATCCAGCGGCGCTCGACCCGCCGTCGGCTCGCCACCGAGCCCGTCAACACCGACGTCGCCGGGCGCGCCTACCAGCAGCGCGCCATCAAGGCCGTGGGCGAGGCGTTCGACGGCAAGGAGCGACGGGCGCTGCTCGCGATGGCGACGGGGTCCGGCAAGACGCGCACGGTGATCGCGCTCATCGAGCAGCTGATGAAGGCCGGCTGGGTGAAGCGCGCGCTGTTCCTCGCCGACCGCACGGCGCTCGTCACGCAGGCCGCCAACGCGTTCAAGGCACACCTGCCGCAGTCGTCGCCGGTCAACCTCGTCACCGAGCGCACCGGCGACGGCCGCGTCTACCTCTCCACCTACCCCACCATGCTCAACCTGCTGAACGACCTCGACGGCGACGAGCGCAGGTTCGGCCCCGGCTTCTTCGACCTCATCGTCGTCGACGAGGCCCACCGCTCCGTCTACGCCAAGTACCAAGCCATCTTCGACCACTTCGACGCGCTGATCGTCGGGCTCACCGCCACCCCGAAGGACGAGGTGGCGCACAACACCTACCAGCTGTTCCACCTGGAGGACGGGGTTCCCACCGACGCCTACAGCCTCGACGAGGCGGTCGCCGACGGCTACCTCGTGCCGCCGCGCGCGGTGTCGGTGGGCACGTCCTTCCTCCGCCAAGGCATCCGTTACGACGCGCTGACCGACGACGAGAAGGACCAGTGGGACGCGCTCGAATGGGGCGACGACGGGCCGCCGACGGAGGTCGACCCCGAGGCGCTCAACCGGTTCCTGTTCAACGAGGACACCGTCGACAAGGTGCTGGCCACGCTCATGACCGACGGTTACAAGGTCGCGGGCGGCGACCGGCTCGGCAAGACGATCGTCTTCGCCAAGAACCAGCAGCACGCCGAGTTCATCCAGCGCCGCTTCGACCTCGGCTGGCCGGAGCACGCTGGCCGGTTCGCGCGCGTCATCACGCACGCGGCGCCGTACGCGCAGCAGCTGATCGAGGACTTCTCCGTCCCCGACAAGGCGCCGCACATCGCGATCAGCGTCGACATGCTCGACACCGGCATCGACGTGCCCGAGGTGCTGAACCTCGTGTTCTTCAAGGCCCTTCGATCGAAGTCGAAGTTCTGGCAGATGATCGGCCGCGGCACCCGGCTGCGCCCAGACCTGTTCGGCCCGGGACAGCATAAGACCGACTTCCTCGTCTTCGACTTCTGCGGCAACCTCGAGTACTTCAGCCAGGACCTGCCCGGCTCCGAGGGCTCGATCCAGAAGTCGCTGACCCAGCGGTTATTCGAGGCCCGGTTGGCGATGCTGCAGGCGCTCGACGGTGCCGCCGCCGAGCCCGAGCTGCGGGCCTCGACGGCGGGCTCCCTGTACGAGTTCGTCTCCGGCATGACGCTCGACAACGTCCTCGTCCGCCCGCACCGTCGCGCCGTCGAGAGGTTCGCGGAGGCCGGTGCGTGGCGCACGCTCACCGTCGACGAAGCCGCCCTGACGCTCACGCTCGCGGGCCTGCCCAGCCGGGTAACCGACGATGACGAGGCCGCCAAGCGCTTCGACCTGCTGATCCTCCGCCGCCAACTCGCGCAGCTGGAGGGCGACGCCGTCGGCGCCGAGCGGGCGGGCGAGGCCGTGCGGGAGATCGCCGCCAGCCTGCTCGGGAAGTTGACCATCCCGTCGGTCAAGGAGCGCGCCGAACTGCTGGAGGCCGTCGTCAGCGAGGACTGGTGGGTCGACGTGACGCTGCCGTTGCTCGAACTGGCGCGCGTCCGGCTGCGGGCATTGGTGCGGTTCGCCGACAAGGGTGCGCGCGCCGTCGTCTACACCGACTTCGAGGACTCGCTCGGGGAGGCCGTCGAGATCGCGCTGCCCGGCGTCGCGACGGGGACGGACGTCGAACGATTCCGCGCCAGGGCGACCAACTACCTGCGCGCCCACGACGACGCGCTCGCGCTCCAGCGCCTCCGCCGCAACAAGCAGCTCACCGGCCAGGACCTGTCTGAGCTGGAGGGCATGCTGCACGACGCCGGCGCCGGCCCCGCCGACCTAGTGTGGGCGTCGCACCAACCCGGCGGCCTGGGGCTGTTCATCCGCTCACTCGTCGGCCTCGAACGCACGGCCGCCGAGGAGGCGTTCGCCGACTTCCTCGGCGACGGCGCCGGCTACACCGTCAGCCAGGTGCGATTCATCGACCTGGTCGTCAAGGAACTCACGGCCCAAGGCGCGATGGAGCCCGGCCGACTGTTCGAGTCGCCTTACACCGACGTTGCCGCGACCGGCCCCGACGGGCTCTTCGCCGACGGCGACGTCGGGAGGATCGTCGACATCCTCGGGGCCGTGCGCTCTACTGCGGTTGTTGCGTCTGCCTGATGGGTGCGGACGCTTCGACACGGGCACGGCGCTTCGCGCGTGCGCCCGGCTCAACGAGCGGTGACTAGCTCAGGCGCTCGGCCTTGAGCTGCTCCGCCTGCTCGTGGGAGACCTCGGCGAGACGCGCGGACACCAGCGAGAGCGCCTCCTCGAAGGCCTCCGCGCGGAAGCGGGCCTTGCCGCCCTTGGCGTAGGCCTCGCCGCGGGCGCCCTTCTCGGCGACGTTCTTCGCGGCCTTCCGGCGGTAGTTGGTGGTGTGCTTGTTCCGCGCGCGCCGGACACGGCGATGGAGCGCGAGCAGCCCGTCCTCATCCAGCTGGTTCATGCGCTCCGGCTCGATCTCGCGCATCAGGTCCTTCTCGGAGTCCTTCAGCACCCATAGGTAGTCCTGCACGTCCGCCTCTTCCTCGATGGTCAGTGATGCGCTCACCCTAGTGGTCCGCGGGTTGCTCGGGCTTGATCCACGCGAACTCGCCGGCGTCCAACTCGATCAGGGCGTTGCCGTCGGCCAGGCGGGCGAGCGGGTCGCCGTCGATCACGAAAGGGACAGGGCCCGCGGGGTCGAGAAGCAGGCGAGTCGCGCCCGCGGCGTCGACGGTCGCGCACAGCTCGTCCAGCACGCACGGGACCGGTCTCGCGTCCGGCTGCCAGGCGCGCAACGAGTCGATCCCCGTGAAGGCGACGAGGTACGTGCCCGACTCATCGGTCAGCGTCACCGCGGCCATCTCCGCGTGCCGGTCCGGGTCCGGCGCGTCGCTGCTCTCATCGCCGCTCGCCACGATCGGCAGCAGCAACCTCGACGTGCACAGCGCCACGATCGCGCGGATATAGCCGGGCTGGTCGACGGCGTTCGCGATCGCCGCCCTCGCCACCGGATCCGCCTCGCCGTGATCACCCGCGAACCGGGAGTTGGGCTGGGCGAGGGTGCGGAGATCCATGCGGGTCAGGGTATCGGAGACCAGCTTCAGCCGACGCCTCGCTCCTGCCCTGTGAAAGCGAAACGCCGGCGTTTCCGGATCAGCGTCGTGTGGAAGACTGGGCGCATGTCTACGGTGATGCTCGTTTCCATCGGTCTTGCGGTGCTGTTCGCCGCCGCGACGGTGGGGTTCACCTCGCGATCGCGGTCGGCGCGGACGGCGGTGATCGGGGCCGGCTGGACGGCGCTCCCGATCGGCCTCTGGCTCACCGGCGTGACAGACCTCACCATCAACGGCGTCGCGTCACTGATCGCCTGGTTCCAGCGCACGCCGTTCACGACCGCGACGGCGTGGGGCCTCGGGCTACTGATCGGCGGCGTCGTGTTCGTCGTCGTCGGCGCCATGCTGCCGAAGAAGGACCCCGCCGAGCGCCCGCAGAAGCAGGTGAAGCCCGCCGACGCCGGCCGCGGCGCCTCCCCGCAGGTCCGCGGCGGCCAGCGACCCCAAGTTCAGGCCGGCCAGCCCGCCGCGCCCGCGGCCAAGCCCGCGCCGAAGCAGGCCCAGAAGGGCCTCGACCCGGAGGACGCCGAGATCGAGGAACTGCTCCGCAAGCGCGGGATCATGTGACGTCCTGACTCGTGGCGCCGTGCGCGACCAGCCAGCGGCGGAGTTCGATCACCTTCCGCTGACCGGCCTCGCCCTCCAGGAACTGGATGGCCAGCACCGGTTGCCGCTTCAGGCCGCCGTCGCGCTTGATCAGCAACGACGACCAGGCGTCGCCCGATCGCAGCCGCAGGCCAGCGATCTCGTGGACCGAGTAGCGGCGGATCAGGGGCCCGTTGCGCACGATCACCTGGCCGTCCACGGCCCACAGGCGCGAGTACCCGATCGAAAGCATGCCGACGATCATGATGAAGATGAAGAACAGCAGCGTGGCGGCCTGGGCCCACGTGATCTCGCTGCGGATCGCCGGGCCGAGCTGATACCAGCCGAACATCGCGAACGACAGCAGCACCATCGAGAGGACGACCGCGGTCATGAGTGCCGGCGGGCTGGTGTACGACAGCCGCTCCGGAACGGGGGCCTCGGCCGCGGCCGACGAACCCGCCGTCGACTCCTCCGGACGGGGCTCCTCCCCCGGCACCGGGGCGCCGCCCCGCTCGTCGCTCACAGCCGGCAGGCGGCCAGCTCGGTGAGCAGAATGCCCCGAGCCCCCGCATCGTAGAGCCGGTCCATGAGCAGGTGCGCGCCCTTGCGCGGGACGAGCACGCGCACCGCGCACCAGCCCTCCTTGTGGAGCTTCGACACCGTCGGCCCCTCGACGCCGGGCGCGAGCTCCGTCGTCGCGGCCAGATCCGCCTCGGCGACGTTGTAGTCCATCATCAGGAAGTTCTGGGCGACGAGCACCGAGTTGAGGCGCGTCTCGAGCGCCTCGGCGCCCTCCGGGAGGTCCGTTCCCGTGCGCTGGATGAGCACGGCCTCCGACGTGCAGATCGCGCCCTCGAGCATCTCGAGGCCGGCGCGACGCAGCGTCGTTCCCGTGTCGACGACGTCGGCGACGACGTCGGCGACGCCCAGGCGGATGGCCGACTCCACGGCCCCGTCGAGCTTGACGAGGTCCGCCTCGATGCCCTGCTCGGCGAGATACGCCTCCAGGAGACCCGGGTAGGAGGTGGCGATGCGCTTGCCCTGCAGATCCGCGACGGTCAGCTGCGAGCCGCCGACGGCCGCGAAGCGGAACCGCGAGCCGGCGAAGCCGAGTTGCATGATCTCGGTCGCCTCGGCGCCGGAGTCGAGCAGCATGTCGCGGCCGGTGATGCCGAGGTCGAGGTCGCCGCGGCCGATGTAGACGGCGATGTCCCGGGGGCGCAGGTAGTAGAACTCGACGCCGTGGTCCGCGTCGATCAGCGTCAGGTCCTTCGGATCGGTGCGCTGGCGGTAACCCGCGGCGCGCAGCATGGCGGCGGCGGGCTCGGCCAGGGCGCCCTTGTTGGGGACGGCGATGCGGAGCAGTCGATCACTGGTCACAGGTGTTCACCCTTGTCAGAGTTTGTCAGAGGTAGCGGTAGATGTCGTCGAGATCGAGGTCGAGGGCCAGCATCATCACCTGGAGGTGGTAGAGCAGCTGGCTGATCTCCTCGGCGGCCTGTTCCTTCGACTCGTGCTCGGAGGCCATCCACACCTCGGCGGCCTCCTCGACGATCTTCTTGCCGATCGCGTGCACGCCCGCGTCCAGGCGGGCGACGGTGCCCGACCCCTCGGGCCGGGTGCGGGCGGTCTCAGAGAGTTGCTCGAAGAGCTGGTCGAACGTCTTCACGAGGCCCCAGCCTATCGGTCAGAGCGCGATCCCCAACAACGCGTCGACGGCGGCGCTCACGAGGGCGGGGGCCGCGGCGTCGTCACCCCCTGCGAGCGACGCCTCGGCCCACCGATCGACGGCGGCCAGCGCCGCCGGGGCGTCGAGGTCGTCGCGCAGGGCTCGGCGCAGCTCCGCGAGCAGCGGCTCCGCCGGAACGCCGGTCCCCCTCGCCACAGCCTCGCGCCAGCGCGTGAGGCGGGCCTCGGCGGCCGGGAGCTGCTCGGGCGTCCAGTCCCAGTCGGAGCGGTAGTGGTGATTCATCAGCGCGAGCCGGATGGCCATGGGGTCGCCGCCGGCGTGGCGGAGGCGGCTGACCAGTTCGAGGTTCCCCTTCGACTTGCTCATCTTCTCGCCGTGCAGGCCGACCATGCCGGAATGCACGAACGCCTCGGCCAGCGGCTCCTTCGCCGCGACGACGGCCTCGGCCGCACACATCTCGTGATGCGGGAAGACGAGATCGCGCCCGCCGCCCTGCACGTCGAAGCCGGCCCCCAGGTAGCGCAGCGCGATGGCGGTGCACTCGATGTGCCAGCCAGGGCGGCCCGCTCCCAGCGGCGAGTTCCAGCTGGGCTCGTCGGGCCGCGCGAAGCGCCAGACGAGGCAGTCGAGCGGGTGCCGCTTGCCCGGACGCTCCGGATCGCCGCCGTTGGCCGCGAACGAGGCGATCATCGCGTCCTCGTCCAGGTGCGAGACGCCGCCGAACCCGGGGGCCGCGACGGTGTTGAAGTACCAGTCGGGATGCTCGGGATCCGCCACCTGGTAGACGAGACCGCTCCCGAGCAGGTGGTCGATCAGCTCGACGACGCACGAGATGGACTCGACGGCGCCGATGTAGTGGTCCGGCGGGATGACGCGGAGATCGACCATGTCGCTGCGGAACAGCTCGGTCTGGTCCTCCGCGAGCTCCTCCCACTCCTGGCCGGTGGCCGCGGCGCGCTCCAGCAGCGGGTCGTCGACGTCCGTCACGTTCTGCGTGTAGTTGACGGAGAGACCGAGGTCGCGCCAGGCGCGGTTGATCAGGTCGAACGTCACGTAGGTGTTCGCGTGGCCGAGATGCGTGGCGTCGTACGGCGTGATGCCGCAGACGTACATGCGGGCGACGTCCTCCCTCGGACCCACCGGCACGATCCGTCGCGTCGCGGTGTCGTGGAGAGTCAACCCTTCGGGGACGCCCTCCGACGGCGGGAGGCTAGGGACGGCGACATCAGCCCAGGCATACATGAGCGCAAACTTACCGGCTACAACGGCGGCCACGGGATGCTGGGCCAGCGGCCGGACGGAACCGGGAACGCGTCGGCGGCCAGAATCGCGTCCGCGCGGTCGCGCAGTGCCGCCCACTCATCCTCCGCGAGCCCGGGCGCGATCGGCTCAGCGATTTCCCTAGCCAGAGCGAGAATGGAGCGCTCGTCGTCGGTCAGCGGGTCGCCCGCCCACCCCCAGAGAATGGTGCGGAGCTTGTCGTCGGCGTGCAGGCTCACGCCGTGGTCGACGCCGAGGACGCGTTCGCCGTCGGCGATGAGATGGGCACCCTTGCGGTCCGAGTTGTTCAGCAGCGCGTCGAACAGCGCGATGCGACGGAGGCGGGGATCGTCGCGGTGCGCGAGCACGACGGTGGCGCCGTCCTCGGTGGTGCCCGCGACGATCGGCAGCCACGCCTCGGTGAGCCGTTCCGGGGGCATCAGGCCGATCAACTCGGAGGGCTCGCCGTCGATCCAGGCCTGCGCGGACCCCTCCCCCAGCGGGCCCTCGCACCAGACGGTCTCCGGGATGAGCCCGAGACCCAGTTCCTCCGAGAGCGCGTACGCGGCCACCTCGCGGCGCCCCAGCGTTCCGGGCGGAAAGTCCCACAGCGGCGCCTCGCCGGCGACCGGCTTGTAGACCCAGCGGGCGCCGGCATCGTCCTCCGCGAGGAACGTGCCGTTGGACGCCTCGACGAGCCGGCCGACCAGCCGCAGCTCCCCGTGAGGTCCCGTCATGAAAACAGCGGGCCGCGGTAGCCGTTGGCTCGCGGGCAGATGTGCGTCGCGCCGTCGAGCGGCTGGCCGCAGGCGGGACACGGGGGTCGGCCCGACGCCACGACGACGGCCGCGCGCCCGGAGAACTCCCGCGCCATGACCGGGGTGAGCCGGATCTGGAGGAGCGAGTTCTCAGCGTCGTCTGACTCGCCGTCGGCGTCGACCGAGATCAGCTCGAGCACCAGTCGACCGGAATCCTGGTCCCAGGCCAAGCCGATGGCCGACGCCCGGAAGGCGACCGTGACCGGCGCGTCGAGCGGGCCGAGGTCAAGAGGGTCGCCCGCGGGCGGGACGTCGCGGCCGAGCTCGGCGAGCTGGTCCAGCACCTCGCCGACCCTCAGCCCGAGCAGCTGCGCCTGCTGCTTCTCGACGGCGACAGCGGCGAGCCTGCTGCCCTGCGCCACCTGGATCAGGAACAGCCGGTTGCCGGGCGGGCCGACGGTGCCGACGATGCAGCGATCCGGCCGGTCGAACTCCAGGAACATGCCGCTCACCCTACGCCCGCGACGTCACCGCCGCCGACGGTCGGGGCGACGGCCGCGCCGAGAAGGGCCGCGAGGCCACCGCCGACGTTCATCGCCAGCACCATCGGGCGCGCGGGTGTCAGCTCGATGACGCTGACGCCCGCGGGGTTGACGTGAAGCCGCTGGAAGTCGTCGAAGCCGACGGCGAGGGCGTCGGCGAGGATCGCCTTGATGGGATCGCCGTGGCTGAACACGAGCACGACGCCGCCGTCGTGCCGGGACGCGAGGTCGGCGACGGCGGCCACCGAACGGCGCGCCATCTCGGCCATGGCCTCGCCGTCGGGGAAGGTCACCGTCGAGGGGCGCGCCTGGATCTCGGCCCAGGCGGGCTCCGCGGCCAGCTCGGCGAGCGCCCTGCCGGTCCAGGCGCCGTAGCCGCACTCGGTGAGCGCCTCGACCGCCTCGGCATCGGGGAAGCCGGCCAACGCCGCGGTCTCGCGGCAGCGCTGCAGCGGTGAGGTGTAGGCGCCGGCGACCGGGACGCCGTCGAGCGCGAGCCGCAGCGCCGCCGCCTGCGCGC
The DNA here is from genome assembly GCA_934678955.1 of uncultured Austwickia sp. The sequence continues at coordinate 18,527 of CAKUSI010000032.1, forward strand.
GGCCGACGTCGTCGAGGCCGACGCCCGCCGCGCGGCCCGCCAGGACGCCGTCGGCATTGGCCGTGGAGCGACCGTGCCGAATCAGGACCACCTTCGTCATGGAGCGATGGTATCCGCCGGTCACAGTAGAGTGGCCGACGCTCATCTAGCTATATGGAGGTTGGCCATGGATTGGCTGCAGGCGATCGTGCTCGGCGTCGTGCAGGGGCTCACCGAGTTCCTGCCCATCTCGTCGAGCGCGCACGTGTCGATCGTCGGGCAGTTGTTCTTCGAAGGCCGGGACCCCGGAGCCGCCTTCACCGCGGTCACGCAGCTGGGCACCGAGACCGCGGTCCTGGTCTACTTCCGCAAGGACATCTGGCGGATCATCACGCAGTGGATCGGCTCGTTGACCGGGAAGGTCGACAAGTCCGATCCCGACGCCCGCATGGGCTGGCTCGTCATCCTCGGCTCGGTGCCCATCGTGGTGCTCGGGCTGCTCTTCCAGGACGCCATCGACTCCACGCTGCGCAACCTGTGGATCACCGTCGCGATGCTGGCGGGCGTCGCGCTCGTGCTGGCCGCCGCGGACCGGTTCGGCGCGCGCAACACGCGCGAACTCAAGGACCTCACGTGGGCGCACGGCATCCTGTTCGGCCTCTTCCAGGCCTGCGCGCTGATTCCGGGCGTCTCCCGCTCGGGCGCGACGATCTCCGGCGGCCTCTTCCTCGGTTACACCCGCGAGGCGGCCACCCGCTACGGCTTCCTGCTCGCCATCCCCGCCGTGTTCGGCTCGGGCCTCTACAAGCTGAAGGACATCGGCGGCGAGGCCGCCGTCGCCTGGGGCCCGACGATCGCGGCCACCGTCATCGCGTTCATCATCGGATACGCCGTGATCGCGTGGCTGCTCCGCTACGTCTCGACGCACAACTTCACGATCTTCGTGCTCTACCGGTTGGGCCTCGCTGCCGTCGTCGCCGGCCTCCTCGTGACCGGCGTGCTCGCCGCATAGGGTCGGCGCATGCAGACACGACCGCTCGGCGCCTCCGGGCTGCACGTCTCGCGGCTCGGCCTCGGCACCATGGCCTGGGGCCGCGACGTCGAATGGGCGACGGCGCGGGCCCTGCTGAACGAGTTCGTCGGCGCGGGCGGCAACCTGGTCGACACCGCGCCGGCGTACGGCGCGGGTGTCGCGGAGAAGATGATCGGCAAGGCGATCGCGAGCGGCCTGCCGCGCGAGTCGCTGGTCATCGCCACCAAGGCGGGCTTCGTCGTGCGCGACGGCCGACGGCAGATCGACACCTCCCGCGGCGCGCTGCTGAACGACCTCGAGGCGTCGCTGCGGCGCCTCCGCACCGACCACGTCGACCTCTGGCAGGTACACGCCTGGGGCGACGCGCCCATCGAGGAGACGCTGTCGGCGATGGACACCGCCGTCGCGCGCGGCATGGCGCGGTATGTCGGGGTGTCGAACTTCGTCGGCTGGCAGACCGCGACGGCGGCCACCTGGCAGGAGGCGGATCGTACCCGCACGCGCCTGTCCAGCGTCCAGGTCGAGTACTCGCTGCTGGCGCGCCGTGCGGAGGTCGAGATCGTCGGGGCCGCCGCGCACCACGGACTGGGCCTGCTCGCGTGGTCCTCGCTCGGCCGGGGGGTATTGCCTGGCACCTACCGCGGGGGTCGGCTCCCTCGCGGCTCCCGCGGCGCGTCGGAGCACTTCACCTGGTTCGTCGAGCCGTACCTCCAGCCGCGCTCCACGGCGATCGTCGACGCCGTCGCCCACGCCGCGCAGGGCCTGGGCCTCACGCCCAGCCAGGTCGCTCTGCTCTGGGTGCGTGACGCCCCGCAGGTCGCCTGCGCGCTGGTCGGCCCCCGCACCGTCGATCAGTTGGCAGAGCTGCTGGACGCCGAGGGCAAGGAACTCGTCGCGCCGATCGTCGCCGCCCTCGACGACATCTCCGGCGGCCCGAACGCGCTGCGGTGACTCACCGCGGCTGCATACGTCGGCGGATTCAGACGGTCGTCGCAACACCTTGGTCTTTGCTCTGAAGTCTAGCTAGTACCTCTGTGGGGGTGTAGTAGTCGAGTCGTTTGCGTGGTCGGTTGTTGAGTTCGGCAGCGATCGC
>CAKUSI010000033.1 GCA_934678955.1 uncultured Austwickia sp.
TGTTCAGCGGCCTGCCGCTGGACAAGGTCTCCACGTCGATGACCATCAACGCCCCCGCCTCGACGCTGCTGCTCCTCTACCAGCTGGTCGCCGCGGAGCAGGGCGTCGCCGCGAACCAGCTCACCGGCACGGTGCAGAACGACGTGCTCAAGGAGTACATCGCCCGCGGCACCTACATCTACCCGCCGAAGCAGTCGCTGCGGCTGATCAGCGACATCTTCGCGTACTGCTCGGCCGAGATCCCGCGCTGGAACACGATCTCCATATCCGGCTATCACATGGCCGAGGCCGGCGCGACGCCCGCGCAGGAGATCGCCTTCACCCTCGCCAACGGCAAGGAGTACGTGCGCGCCGCGCAGGCCGCCGGCCTCGAGGTCGACACCTTCGCACCCCGGTTGTCCTTCTTCTTCGTGGCCCGCACCACCCTCCTGGAGGAGATCGCGAAGTTCCGCGCCGCGCGCCGGATCTGGGCGCGGATCATGAAGGAGGAGTTCAAAGCGGAGAACCCGAAGTCGCAGATGCTGCGGTTCCACACCCAGACCGCGGGCGTGCAGCTGACCGCGCAGCAGCCGGAGGTCAACCTGATCCGCGTCTCGCTCCAGGCGCTCGGCGCGGTCCTCGGGGGCACGCAGTCCCTGCACACCAACAGCTTCGACGAGGCGATCGCGCTGCCCACCGAGAAGGCGGCCCGCCTCGCGCTGCGCACCCAGCAGGTCATCGCGTTCGAGACCGACGTCTGCAAGACCGTCGACCCGTTCGCCGGCTCGTACGTCATCGAGTCGCTCACCGACGAGCTCGAGGGCAAGATCTGGGGGCTCATCTCGGCCGTCGAGGACCAGGGCGGCGCGGTCGCCGCCATCGAGCAGGGCTTCCAGAAGGCCGAGATCGAGCGGAGCGCGTACACCACCCAGCTGCAGACCGACTCCGGCGAGCGGGTCGTGGTCGGCCTCAACAAGTACGCCCTCGACGAGGAGGAGGCGTACGAGCCTTTGCGGGTCGACCCGGCGATCGAGGCCGAGCAGTGCCAGCGTCTGGAGACCCTCCGCAAGGAGCGCGACAACGGCGCGGTGTCCGAGGCCCTCTCTCGGCTCAAGAAGTCCGCGGAGCAGCCCGGCGGGGAGAACCTGCTGGTGCCCATGAAGGACGCCCTCGCCGCCCGGGCGACCGGTGGCGAGGTCTCCAACGCGCTGCGCGACGTGTGGGGCATGTACATCCCACGGGACGCCTTCTGACGTTCCCATCACTCGCTGACGGGGCCCGCCGGATCCGGCGGGCCCCCGTCGCCTGCGCCCGACCCGCCGCTTCCTCTCCCGTCCTATGAACGGCCCTGACGACGGCAACATCGACTGGCGGGCGTTGGAGGCGGCGTCGGTCGACGCGATGCGCGCGGCATACGCCCCGTACTCACGCTTTCCCGTGGGTGCCGCCGCCCTCGTGGACGGACCGGAGGGTCGGCGCATCGTCTCCGGCTGCAATGTCGAGAACGCGTCCTACGGACTGACGCTGTGTGCCGAGTGCGGGCTTGTCAGCGAGCTGGTTCGGACGGGCGGCGGCCGGCTGGTCGGGGTGTGCGTGGTCGACGGGCACGGGGAGACGCTGATGCCGTGCGGTCGCTGCCGGCAACTGCTGAATGAGTTCGGCGGAGCCGATTGCCGCATCCGCACACCACTCGGCGTGCGGACGCTCGCGGACATCCTGCCGCAGCCCTTCGGCCCGGACGACCTCGCCGAATCACCCAGGGACGGTATGGACGGCGGTGACGCGCTCCGTCCGCGGGAGTAGACGACTACCCGTATGAGGCTGACGCGCTCGGCGCTCTTCCTTTCGACACTCGAAGTGTCCTCGCGGCACCCGCCGCGGCTCGGCACACGTCATCTCGAAAGGACGTCACACCATGAACACGAGTCTCCACTCGCTTGAATCCTTGACCGAGGTCTGCGACCACGACCTCGCCGGACTCGCCGGCGGCGCGCCCAAGTGTGACCCGGGGGGCGTCGTGGCATACGTCTCGGTGACCGTCAACGGCACCACGGTGATGGTCCCGGTCTGCGTGTACGTCAAGGCGGCCAAGTAGGCGCGAGGTCCACCCGGCGGTGGCCGTCGCATCTGATCGCGTCGGCCGCCGGCGGTCCGGACTGCGTGTATCAGGCGGACGCCGTGCGCGGTCTCCCTTTCGACACTTCACGTGTCCTCACGGCACTCGCCGCGAGTCGGGCACACGTCGTCTCGAAAGGACGCCATTTCATGAACACCACAGTCAGCTCGCCTGCTTCGTTCATCGAGGTCTCGGACAACGAGCTCGCCGGGCTCTCCGGCGGTCGTTCGGGGATCGAGGTCACCGTCAAGGTCGAGGTCACCATCAAGTTCTGACGCTCCGCCGTGCGCGCGCGGGCCCCCGGAGTCGGGACCGCCGAGGCGGGCTTGGGGGACGGAGCGGATGTGCGCCTTCGCCGGGACGGCACCGCCCCCGGCGAAGGCGACCCGCGCGCCGCCGAGCGATGACGTCCGCTGCAGTTGTTTCATCCTCACCCACCAAGGAAAGACCGATGACGCGCGTACGCATGATCCACCAGACCGCCGCCACCGACTGTGCCCCGGCCGCCCTGGCGATGATCGCCGACCACCACCGTCGGGGCGTCGACGTAGGCGAGCTTCGCGAACGTCTGGACCCGGGCCGCGACGGGGTATCGGCGCTCGCGCTTCGGGACACGGCACGCGAGCTGGGGCTCGTGACCCGCGCGGTTCGCCTCGATGCGGAGGATCTCGCGCACGGTCGCGTCGAGGTGCCGCTGCCGTTGGTCGCCCACTGGGAGGACCGCCATTATGTGGTCGTCGACCGGATCGCCCGAGGCCGGGTCCGCCTCGCGGATCCGGCGGTGGGCCGTCGCCACCTGCGGGTGGCCGAGTTCGCGGAGGGGGCCACCGGGCTCTTCCTGCTGTTCGAGCGGCCCGACGGCGCTGCCCCGATGACGACGACCGACGGACCGCACCCCGCGCGGATCCTGTTGGCGCCGCTGCTGCGACGGCACCGCGGCGCGCTGGCCCTGGCGCTGGCGCTGACCGCCACGATGACGCTGCTCGGTTTTGCGGTGCCGCTGGCGACCGCGGCGATCACCGACGCGCTCGGTGTCGGTGCGTTCCATCCGGAGACGTGGGCGGTCGCGGCCGTCGTCGTCGCGGCAGTGATGGCGCTCCTCGCGGCGGCCCGGGCGTTCCTGGCCGCCTCCCTGCAGCGGGACATGTCGCAAGGTCTCAGCGAGGAGGTGGCCGGGGCGCTGCTGACCCGCAGCTACCGTTACTTCGAGCGCCGTACCCTCGGAGACCTGTTCATGCGCGTCGGTTCGGCCCGGACCATCCACGACCTGCTCGGCGTGGTGCTCATCGGTTCGGTGCTCGACGGGCTGCTCACGCTCGGATACCTGGGCGCGCTCGCAGTCTGGGCGCCCCCGCTCGCGGCCCTCACGGCCGCTGTGCTCGTCGCGACGCTGACGCTGACCGCGCTTCTCGCACACAGGACGGCCACGCTGCACCGCGAGGAGCTGCTGCTTGCCGCAGAGGCCGACTCGCTGATGGTCGACGCGATCACCGGGATCGCCGCGCTGCGAGTCGGCGTCGCCGAGCACGTGATGTTGCAGCGGTGGTCGGCCAAGGTGCGCCGACGCCTGGCGGCGGGCGCGCGGCGAGCCCGTGCCGCCGGCCTGGGGGAGACGGTCCAGGCGACGGTCAGGGTGTTCGGTCCCATCGCGTTCCTCGTCGTCGCCGCGCACGGCGCGGGCACCCCCGGGATGGCCATCGGCCTGGCCGCGCTCGCGGGCGCGGTGCTGGTCCCGCTCGCCGGCCTCTCGCACAGCATCGTGCTCGCGGCGGAGATCCGGCCCCTCCTGGAGCGCATCGCCGACGTCGACGCGGCGCCGACAGAACCCAAGGGTCTGTCGCCTATCGGGGCCCTCAAGGGTGAGATCGAGCTCGATGACCTGTCGTTCCGATACGACGCTCGCTCCCCGGCCGTCCTGGACGGCGTGTCGACCCGCTGGGCCGCAGGCTGGAAGGTAGGCGTCGTCGGTGCCACGGGCTGCGGCAAGAGCACGCTCGTCGCCCTGCTGACGGGCCTGCACGCCCCGTCAGGTGGGTCGGTTCGCTTCGACGGCCACGACATCGCCGGCATCGACCTCACCTCCCTTCGTCGCCAGCTCGGGGTCGTCCACCAGGACACCTGGCTCGGCGTGGGCACCATCAGAGAGGCGGTCACCTTCGGCCGGGACGACATCGGCGACGAGGCCGTCTATCGCGCGCTCGCGAAGGCGCAGCTGCTCGACGACGTCCTTTCGATGCCGCAAGGGTTGGACACTCGCCTCGCCGAAGGCGCCCGGGGGATCTCGACCGGGCAGCGTCAACGAGTGGCGCTGGCGAGGGCCCTCGTGGGCGACCCGCGCGTACTCGTCCTCGACGAGGCGACCAGCGCCCTCGACGTGGCGACCGAAGCCGCCGTCGAGGAGAGTCTGCGGGGCCTCGACATCACCCGCGTCGTGATCGCGCACCGCTTGTCCACGGTGGCCGACGCGGACTGGATTCTCGTCCTCGACCGGGGACGAGTGGTCGAGCAGGGCCCACCCGCGCTCCTGCTCGACACCGGCGGGGATTACGCCCGCCTTGCGGAGGCGGCCGTCCCGGCCGTCGCCTGACACTCCGATCCACCTGCAAAGCTCTCACTAAGGAGACCCTCATGCCCGACATCACGATCATCCCCGCCGACCGCGAGGAGACGCCGCAGACACTGGCCCAACTCGCCGGGGGTGTGTCCTTCGACATCGGCCGAGGCGGCCTGGCCGGGTTCTTCCCCTATCCGCAGCAGTCGGGGATCCTCGCCCGATGAGCACGTGTCCGTCCTACGACCCGGCCCAGCCCGACGCGCGAGCGATCGGGCTGGGCGGGGTGGATGCCGACCGGCGCCGACTCAACCTCGTGGTCGTCGGCGGCGCCGGGCAGATGACCCAACGCGCCTGCGGCCCGTGCCAGGAGACGGGGTGCGTGAACTGGCAGCGGTCACGCTGCCGCGTGGGGGATCGGCTCGTGGAGGCCGGGCGCACGGCGATCTCCCCGGAGGCTCGCTGGCAGGTGGAGGAGTGCGAGATCCGGCCTGACTGCCGATGGTTCGCGCAGTCAGGGGCGGCGGCGTGCGACGTATGCGCCTACGTGATCGAGGCGCGCTTCTATGGCGAGGCCAAGGCGGCGGCAGCCCCTGTCGGGTGACCCCTCCCGCCCGATCTGGGGGATCTTCGGGCTCAGGTGGCGCCGAAGGAGCGCGCCTGCTCGCGCCAGCGCGCGAGCACGTCCGCCAGTTCGTCACGGAGTGTCTCCGGGGTGGCCGTCCGCAGCGTACGGGCCGTAGCTTCGGCGAACTGGCGCGCGGCCGCCGGCGGCAACGCCTGCGCCCACTCGCAGCGCGCGAGGAGGAGGTCGGGGAGCGCAGCGGGGGTGGCCCGCACCGCGTGCAGCGCTAGATCGGCGATGACCAGCCCCGCGGCGGCGGACTGTGGATGCGGCGCACGGGGGGACGGGGTCTCCGACCCGACCGACGTGTCGGTCAGGTCGGAGGCCGTCTCTTGGCTGGGAGGCGTCTGGGCGGCGACCGGTGGGGTCGCGACTGTCGGGGCGGCGACCGGCTGGGTCGCGACCGTCTCGGAGTGGGGCGAGGCCAGCTGCCCCCCGCGGTCCCGCCGAGCGGGGCGGGCGAGGTGCTTCGTGGGCTTGGGGCGGGTCACGCCTTCAGTCTTCCAGTCCGGCGCCGCCCGCCAACCGCGGCGTCGTGTGACTCGTGACGACTCGGCGAACGGTCGGGCGCGGGGCCGGAGAGCGGTCAGACGTGTAGGCCGCGAGCGGTCAGACCTGTCTGCCGCGAGCGGTCACGGGCGGGAGAGATGCCGGATGAGGCGGCCGATCAGGGCCTCGCAGGCGGCCAACTGGGAGAGCTCGACGTATTCGTCGGGCCCGTGCGCCTGGGCGATGTCGCCGGGGCCGACCACGACGGCGTCGATGCCGGATTCCGAGAACTGCCCCGCCTCGGTCCCATACGCCACCTTCTGGCCCGACAGGGTCGCGCCGAGCTCGAGGGACAGCCGGGCCGCCGGGCCCTCCGGGGATGACTCCAGCCCGGGCGTCATCGCCCCGATCGTGACCGTCGCGCTGCCGGCAGGATGCAGCGCCTTCATCTCGCGCTCCAGGTCGGCGGCGTAGGCGCGCAGCTCGTCCGCGACGTCCTGCGGGTCGACGGCGGCGATGGTCCGGAAGTCGCAGCCCAACTCGCACCGATCGGCGACCGTGTTGAAGGCGATCCCGCCGGAGATCTGGTTGACGCCGATCGTGCTGTGGGCGACGTCGTACGCGGGATCGTACGGGCCCTGCGACGCATACCGGTCTCCCAGCGCGCGGATCCGGGCGACCAGCGTCGCGGCGTGCTCGATCGCGTTGAGCGCGTAGGGCTTGCGGGACGAATGGGCCGCCAGCCCCGTCACCACGATCTCGGCGATGTTGACCGACTTGTGCGCGAGGATGACCCGCATCGACGTCGGCTCCCCGATCAGGGCCACGCGGGGGTGCAGGCCGAGTTCGGCGATGTCCTTGACGATCTGTTCCCCGCCGAGGCAGCCGACTTCCTCGTCGTAGCTGAACGCCAGGTGGATCGGCTCGCGCAGGGGCGCGGCCTGCATGTCGGGGACGAGGGCGAGCGCCACCGCGAGGAACCCCTTCATGTCACACGTCCCGCGGCCGTAGAGCCGCCCGTCGCGGATCTCGGGCGCGAAGGGCGGGCTCGTCCAGGTTTGCCCGTCGACGGGTACGACGTCCGTATGACCGGACAGGACGACGCCGCCGGTCACGCCGCCGTCGGCCGCGGGGATGGTCGCGATCAGGTTCGCCTTGTCGCCGGTGGGATCCGGGCGGATGTGCGCGGCCACGCCCAGTTCGCGCAGCTCGGTGGCGACCAGCTCGATGAGTGGGAGGTTGGAGTCCCGGCTGGTGGTGTCGATGGACACGAGCCGCTTCGTCCACGCGATCACGCTGTCGCGGGGGGCGTCCAGGGGGGCGGCGGGAGGCGGTGAGGTCATGCGTGGCTCGCTCGGCTGGGAGGGGTGACGGGGATGTGAGCCCACCCTAACCGCCCGCCTGCGGCGCCCCGATCTGCCGCTCGCCGCGTGCCGCCGGTCGTGCGGCCTCGGAGGCCTCCGCTGCGACGTCCGGGGGCGACTCTGCAGTGCCGGGACCTGTCAGGATCGGTGCCATGAGCGAGGAGTTCGATGCGGTCGACGTCATCCGCGTCAAACGCGACGGCGAGCGCCTGAGCGGGGAGCAGATCGACTGGGTGATCGACGCGTTCACGCGCGAGGTGGTGGCCCCGGAGCAGATGGCCGCGCTCGCGATGGCGATCTTCCTGCGCGGCATGGACCGGGGCGAAACCTCGCGGTGGACGGCCGCGATGATCGCGAGCGGGAGCCGCCTCGACTTCTCCGACCTTCGTCGGCCCACCGTCGACAAGCACTCCACGGGCGGCGTCGGCGACAAGATCACGCTGCCGCTCGCTCCGCTGGTCGCCGCGTGTGGCGTGGCCGTGCCGCAGCTGTCGGGTCGGGGCCTCGGCCACACCGGGGGCACGCTCGACAAGCTGGAGGCCATCCCGGGTTGGCGGGCGACGCTGAGCACGAAACAGCTGCGGTCGCAGCTCGCGGACGTCGGGGCGGCGATCTGCGCGGCGGGCGCGGGTCTGGCGCCGGCCGACGCCCGGCTCTACGCGCTGCGCGACGTGACCGGGACGGTCGAGTCAATCCCCCTGATCGCGAGCTCGATCATGAGCAAGAAGATCGCCGAGGGCGCGGGCGCGCTGATCCTCGACGTCAAGGTCGGCTCGGGCGCCTTCATGAAAGACCTCGCTTCCGCCCGCGAGCTCGCCACGACCATGGTCGCGCTGGGGACCGATGCCGGGTTGCGCACCGTGGCGCTGCTCACCGACATGGCGACGCCGCTCGGCCGGAGCGCCGGCAACGCGCTCGAGGTGGCCGAAGCCGTGGAGGTGCTCGCCGGCGGCGGGCCGCCGGATGTGGTCGAGCTGACGCTGACGCTCGCTCGGGAGATGCTGGCCGCAGCCGGGCGCGACGACGTGGACCCAGCGCTCGCCCTCGCCGACGGCCGGGCGATGGACGCGTGGCGGGCGATGATCGCCGCCCAAGGCGGCGACCCGGATGCTCCGCTGCCGACCGCCCGCGAGCAGGAGGTGGTGGTCGCCGACCGCGACGGGGTGCTGGAGCGGCTCGACGCGTATGCGGTGGGGCAGGCCGCCTGGCGCTTGGGCGCGGGTCGGAGCAGGCCGGGCGAGCAGGTCAGCGCGGGCGCCGGCGTGCAGTGGCATGCCCGCCCCGGGGACCGGGTGGCCGCCGGGGCGCCCCTGTTCACGCTGCACAGCGACGATTCCGCTCGGTTCGCCCGAGCCCGTGCGGCGTTGGAGGGCGGCTGGGAGCTTGCGCCGGTCGGCACCGCGCCGCCGCTCAGTCCCGGTGACGTCGCGCCCCCCGCGCCCAGCTTGATCCTGGGCCGCGTGGGCTGACATCACCGTCACCTCGCGGCTATGTCGGGAGGCGGCCGGGCACCGACGGGGACGTCTGCGCGAAGGACGCGCCCAGCAGCCGCCGGCGCAGGGCGTCTTCGCGGGCGAGGCGCTCGGCGTCGCGCCGGCCCCTCTCCACGAGGAGCGCCTGCAGGAACACCTCGGGCGGGGTGCCGAGCGGCGGACCGGGGGAGGTATAGGCCACCGCGCGTCGGGCGAGGTCCTGCGCGAGCGCATGCCGCGGCCCGGGCCGGAGTTGCGGGGCGCGGGTGAGCAGCTCCCGGATCGCAAGAGCCAGGGGATCCGGCAGCGGCGCGATGTCGGCGCCGGCAGCCCAGGCGGCGAGGGGCGGCGGCATCGCTGCCCCCTGCGGCCAGGGCGGCTGGACGCGATCGCGGACGACGTAGGTCCCGGCGGCCAGGTCCCCCACCCGCTGGGCGCGCGAGGTCAACAGCCCGCAGACCAGCGCGGGCGACCCCGCGAGTAGATACACCTCGACGAAGCCGATGAGCTGCCGGGTCAATGCGTGGCGCACGGTGATCGGCCCGCCGTCATCCCGTACGGTCCGCAGACCCACGATGCTCTTGCCGAACGTGCGCCCGTACCGCGACTCGAAGAACGTCGGGACGGCCACGAACGTCGTGACGAGCGCGGTCACCGCGACGGCCGCCATGGTCGCTTCGTCGAGGGAGGACACGAACGGGATCAGCAGGATCATGACCAGGGTCCAGGTGAACACCACCGCAAACACCACGTCGAGGAGCCCGGAGAGCGCCCGCAGGCCGAGCGAGGCGGCGGGCATGTCGAGCGCGACCGCCTCGCCGGTCACCAGGGTGGACTCCCCCCAGACGCTCTCGCTCACCCGCCCAGCCTAACCAGGCGGACCGCGCGGCGCCGGTGCCGTCGTCGCGGCGGGGCTCCTCGGCGCAGGCAGCGGGTCGGGGACGCGCCCGTACAGTGGGGTCCGTGGATCTCGACGCCTACGTGGCGGCGCACCTGCCGCAGTGGCGCCGCCTGGAAGAGCTGGTGGGGCGCCGCTCCCTGGGCAGCGCCGAGGCGGACGAGCTGCTGGACCTCTACCAGCGGACGGCCACCCACCTGTCGGCGATCCGCTCGGCGGCCCCCGAGCCGCAGGTCGTCGAATACCTGTCCTGGCTCCTGTCCCGCGCGCGCGCCCACGCGGCCCGGCCTCAGCGGCCGAGTTGGAGCAGCCTGCTCACCTTCTTCACGGACACGTTCCCCGGGACGCTCTATCGGCTCCGGCGCTGGTGGCTCGCGACGCTGGCGGTCAACGTGGTGGTGGCGGTCGCGCTCACGTGGTGGTTCCTCGCCAACCCGCAGGTCGAGCAGACGTTGCTCAGCCCCGGGGAGGTCCAGCAGCTCGTCGAGAGCGACTTTGCCGGCTACTACACGGAGCACGCGGCGAGCAGCTTCGCCTTCCGGGTGTGGACCAACAACGCCTGGGTGGCGGCGCAGTGCATCGCCTTCGGGGTGCTCGGAGCGCCGGTGGTCTACGTGCTGTGGCAGAACATCCTGAATCTGGCCGTGGTCGGCTCGATCATGATCCGCCACGAGCGGGCCGACGTGTTCTTCGGCCTGATCTCTCCGCACGGGATCCTGGAGCTGACCGCTGTGTTCGTCGCGGCGGGCGTCGGGCTCCGCCTGTTCTGGTCGTGGGTCGAACCGGGGGCCCGCAGCCGCGTCCGCGCGGTGGCGCAGGAGGGCCGGGCGGCGATCACGGTCGCCCTCGGCTTGATCGTGGTGCTGGCCGTGAGCGGGCTGATCGAGGCGTTCGTAACCCCCTCGCCGCTGCCGACGTGGGCGCGCGTTGGGATCGGTGTGGTCGCGGAGGCCGCGTTCCTCGCGTATGTCTTCGCGGCCGGCCGCTGGGCGGTCCGGCGGGGCGTGACCGGGGACCTGGAGCCGGACCGCGCGGGGTACGCGGCCCCGACGCGCTGAGCCCGCCGCCCGGCCTTGCCCGGGGGAGGCTCGTCAAGAGTGCGCTTTCCGTCAAGGAGGCTGGCCAGTCAAGGGACCAGTCAGTCATCGGGGCTGGTCAGTGAGAGGGGCCTGTCACAGGAGGCCGCGGGCCTTCAGCGTCAGGTAATGGCGGCACAGCGCCACGGGCAGGGCGTCGGGCGGCTCGTCGAGCACGTCGAGGCCGAGGCGGCCCAGCACGTCCGCGGTGCGTTCCCGATCGGCCAGGGTCCGCTCGGCGGCGGCCGCGTCGTACGCCTGGACGGCCCCGACGCGCCCATCGTCCGTCGGCGCCATGCCGGGGGCGAGGGTCGCGGCGGCGAGTGCCGGATCCTGGACCGAGGCCAGCACGACGCGATGGTGGGCGGCCAGCGTGGGCAGGACCGGAAGAAGACTCTCCTGGACGGCGGCCGGCTCGAGCGGGGTCAACAGCACGACCAGGCTGCGGCGGCGGAGCCGCGCCAGCACCGCGCCCACCAGCGCGGGCCAGTCCGCCTCGACGAGGGCGGGCTCCAGCGGCGCCATCTCGGTCACCAGGCGGTGCAGCAGATCCCCGCGGCGGTCGGCCCGTACGTGGGCGCGCACCTGCCGATCGCCCATGACCACCTCGACGCGGTCCCCCGCGCGGGAGGCCAGCGCCGCCAGCAGCAGCGCCGCGTCCATCGCGGAGTCCAGGCGGGGCACGTCGAGCACTCGGGCAGCGCTCGTACGGGACGTGTCCAGCACGATGACGACGTGCCGGTCGCGCTCCGGCTGCCAGGTGCGCACGACGATCTCGCGCCGCCGGGCCGTGGCCCGCCAGTCGATGCTGCGGACGTCGTCGCCGTCGACGTAATCGCGCAGCGAGTCGAACTCGGTGCCCTGCCCCCGCGTGCGGACGGCCGAGCGGCCGTCGAGTTGGCGCAGGCTGGCCAGCAGGCTCGGCAGGTGGCGCCGTGAGTCGAACGGCGGCAGCGCGCGGGCCGAGCCCGGCAGATCGAACGATCGCTGCCGCGCACCCAGCCCGAGCGGCCCGAACACGCGGAGCGTGACGCGATCGGCGAGGCGATCCCCGCGTCGCGTCGGCGTGAGTTGCACCGCCAGCTCCTGCGAGCGCCCCGGCCCGAGTTTCCACCGGGCGATCTCACCCGCCGAGCCCGCCGAGGGCTGCCAGGCATCCCGTACCTGCAGGCGCACCGCGCGGTCCGTCAGGTTCGTCACGCGCAGGCGGGAGGACGTGCTCTCTCCCAGGCGAACAGGCTCCACGGGGGAGCGGGCCGCCGCGAGCCGCCCGGGGGAGACGGCGAGCGCCACGTCGATCGCCAGCGCGGCGAGGCAGACGAGCCACCACAGCCGCACCAGCGCGGCGTCGGGCCACAGCAGCGCCGGGACGACTCCCAGGGCGACCAGCACCACGAAGCGGCCCGTCACCGCCATGGCGTCGGCCTCATGGACATACCGTCTTTCACCTGGGACCTCCTCGCGCTGCCTCGGCCGCCTCGCGCTGCCCCCGCGGGGACGTCACCGGGGCACCGGCACCGAGGCGACCGCGCTGGCGAGGATCGAGCTCACCGAGACCCCGTCGAGTTCTGCCTCGGGGCGCAGCCGCAACCGGTGCGCCAGCGTCGAGTGGGCCAGGGTCTTGACGTCGTCGGGCGTCACGAACGACCGGCCGTTGAGCCACGCCCACGCGCGGGAGGAGGCGAGCAGCGCGGTCGCGCCCCGGGGGCTGACGCCGAGCGAGAGGGAGGGGGAGTGCCGGGTTGCGCGGGCGATGTCGACGATGTATGTGGCGACGTCGGGCTGCACGGTCACGCGGCGGACCGCCTCGGCCGCCGCCACCAGGTCGGCGCTGTCCGCGACCGGTCGTAGGCCGGCGGCGGCCAGATCGCGCGGGTCGAAGCCGTCCGCGTGCCGCCGCAGCACCGCCACCTCGTCGTCCCGCGGCGGCAGGCCGAGCTCGACCTTGAGCAGGAAGCGGTCGAGCTGGGCCTCGGGCAGCGGGTAGGTGCCCTCGTACTCGACCGGGTTCTGTGTCGCGGCCACCAGGAACGGCGTCGGCAGCGGGTGCGGCCTGCCGTCGACCGAGACCTGGCGCTCCTCCATCGCCTCCAGGAGAGCGGCCTGGGTCTTGGGCGGCGTGCGGTTGATCTCGTCGGCGAGCAGCAGGTTGGTGAAGACGGGGCCCGCGCGGAACGAGAAGTCCGCGGTGCCCGGGTCGTACACGAGCGAGCCGGTGATGTCGCCCGGCATCAGGTCCGGGGTGAACTGCACCCGCTTGGTGTCGATGGAAAGGGACGTCGAAAGCGCGCGGACGAGGAGGGTCTTCGCGACGCCGGGCACCCCTTCGAGCAGGACGTGGCCGCGGCTGATCAGGCCGATCAGCAGGCCCGAGACCGCCGGGTCCTGGCCCACGACGGCCTTGGCCACCTCGGCGCGGACGGCCAGCAGCTTCTCGCGCGCCGCGGCGCCGTCGACGCCCTCCGGCGGCCGGGCCGTGCCGTAGGACTCCTCTGGCTCGCTCATGTGCGTCGTACCTCTCTCTCGAGTTGCGCCAGGTCCGCGCCCAGCCGCGCCAGGTCGGCGTCGGAGGTCGGAGCGGGGCTGAGCAGTGCGCTCACATCGGCGGTGCTGCGCCCGGTGGCCGCCGCGAGCGTCGCGGCCAACGCCTGGGGGTCGCCCGTGGCCGGGAGGCCGACGGCGTCGGCGAGGCGGGCCCGCGTGGCCCCGGCCAACAGGGCGGCGGCGTGACCGGGATCGCGGGCACGCCGATAGAGGTGTCCGCGCGCCAGGGTCGTTTCGTGGGCGGCCACGACCACGGGCAGAGGCTCCGTGACCAGCCGACCCAGGCGGCGGCCGCGCCAGATCATGAGCGCGACGACGCTCCCCCCGAGCGCCAGGGTCAAGGGCTGCAACCAGGCGGGCGGCCAGGGCCCGCTGGGCGCCTGCTCGGCCGGGGACTCGGCCACGGGCACATACCAGGTCAGGTCCGCGTGGCGACCGAGCACCCGCAGGGCGATCGCGGCGTTGTCGACGTCGGTCAGGCCTTCGTTGCTGAACATCCGGACGTTGCCCGCGACGATGACTTCGGGGGAGCCGGTGCGCTGACCGGCGGGAAGGCGTACGAGGGCGCCGTAGGAAGCGGCGGAAGGGCCACCGGCCTGCCGGAAGCAGGCCTCCGAGTCCCAGCCGCCTGCCGCATACATCCTGCTCGGACCGCTGATCTGGTCGCCGCTGTCGGCGTCGTGGGTGGCGCACCGCGCCTGCAACACTCCGTCCACCGAGTCCGTCTGCCGGACGCCGGGTGCCAGCTCGCTCAGCGTCGACTCGTCCGGGCGGATCAGCACCACCGTGTCGGCGCGCCGCGCGGCCTCGGCGAGGCGAGTCCGCGCCTGGTCGGTGGCCGCCGGTCCCGGGGTCACCAGGAGGGTCCCGCCCTCGACCGTGGCGGCCAGGTCTTCGGAGCGTCGCACGGCGCGAACCTGGACGTCGGCGTGCCGCTGCAGTAGCGCCGACACCGCGGCGGCCCCGCCGGGTTCACGGGAGTGGGGGTCCGTCTGCGACGTGCTGACCTGCTCACCGACCCAGAACGCCGAGAACAGCGCGGCCAGAAGCACCGCCAGAGCCACGAGCAGCCCGACCGCGGCGCGCCTCACCGGGGGACCGCCAGCGGCCGGGGGAGGCGCGCGGGATCCACGACCGCCGGGGTGAGCCGGCGGACCCGCTCCTCGAAGGCCAACACCGCGCGCGTCTGGTGAAGCGAGGGAGTCAGGCCCCCGTAGCGCACCTCGTCGAACCGTCGGGCTGCCGCCGCAGCCTCGTCGGACTCACCCGGGAAGGCCGCGGCGAGGGCCGCGCCGAACTCCCCGGACGTGCGGTCGGAGGCGCGGTCGACCACGCCGCGCTCGACGGCTCCGGCCGCGGCCGCGCGGAACCCCTCGAGGACCGCCCGCGAGGTGTCCCCGGCGGCGAGGGCGTCGTCGGCGCGCCGTCGGTATTCGGCCGCCGACGCCATCCCCTCGGTGAAGAGGGGATCGCCCGCGTCCTCCTCGGACTGCGTGGCCCTCGGCTCGCGGCGCATCCGCAGGATGACCGCGACGATGAGCGCCACGAGGGCCACGAGGAGGACGATCGCGGGGGCGTTGGGCAGCCCCGGCCCGCCCCCGGCGTCGGTCGTGAAGAGGCGCGCGAATTGGTCGGCCACCCAGGCGAAGAACCGCTCGATCGGCGAGCGTCCGTATCCCGTCCCCGCCAGCTCCTCGCTCGCCCACTCCCGGGCCTGGTCCGGCTCCGGGCGGAACTCACCCTCCCCGGGGACCAGAGCGGAGCCGGACCAGGCCAGCGCGACGGCGGACGCGTGCAGCACCGCAGGATGACACGTCACCGGAGGTCACCGCCGTGCCCGCCCCCCGGTGGGGTGTGGCTGCCGCCCGTGGGCAAAGTGGGGTTACCGCCCGTGGGCGGGATGTGTACGCGTTGTGCCTGGTGGCGTTCGCCACTTTCCGCCCGTGGGCGGGAAGGGTCCGGGGGTTCCCCACTTTCCGCCCGTGGGCGGGAAGGGTCCGGGGGCGCGCCGGAGCCCAGGCCGTGCGGGTCGGCGAGCCGGACGTCCAGCCCTTCGGACCGGGCGCGCAGGTCGACGTAGAGCAGGGTCCGCAGGGTGGCCTCGAAGGGCATCGTCAGGCAGGCGGCGAGCATCCCGTACAGGGCCGCGACCGCGCTCGCTTCCGCGACCGACTGCGCGTGGGCGCCGACGATCGCCCCCAACGCCGCGCCCGTGATCAGCAGGGGGATGACGAGCGCGGCCTGGACCAGCAGCGTCAGGAGGCGGCCGACGAGGCTCACGCCGAGGGTCCGCAGATACGAGCCGCGCACGAGCGCCCAGGAGCGGCGCACGGCGGCCCAGACCCCCTGGCGCTCCAGCACGATGGCGGCGGGGACGGCGACGAAGGGAATGCGCGCGAACTCCCACACGATCGCGAGCGTGATGAACGCGGCACCTACGTCGAGCGGCCGGGCCGCGCGACCGCCCACTGCGGCCCAGACGAGGGCGGCGGGGAGGGCGCAGACGCACGTGACCAGCGCGAGGTAGCCGGCCACCGACCCCCACCGGCTCCGGAGGGGCTTCAGCCACCCCTGGGTGTCGGCGGGCCCCCCGATGACGGCCTGTCCCGTGGGGAACGCGAGGAGCGCGGCCAGAAGCGCCCCCACGATCGTCAGCACGGCGAGGCTCGGCGACATGGTCAGCGTGGGGGAGCCGTCGGCGTCGATGAGCGTGATCCCGATGCCCGCGTCGATGAGCGTGCGCAGGAGCGTGGAGAGGGCCACCACCGTGGCGCCCGCCCCGAGGAAGACCCCGGGGCGCCGCCGTATGGTCCGCACCGCGCCGTCCAGCAGGTCCGGGAGGGAGAGGGGGCGCAGGGTCACGACCCCGGGGCGGAAGGTGAACGTCCCCGACGGCGGGGCGGCGGGGCGATCCGGGCGGGCGATGCCATACCGATCACCCCAGATCGGTCCCGCGGCCGCGGGAGTCGGGGGACCGGGGGCCGTCCAGGTCGCTGCAGGCGCGCGCGCACGCTGCCCGTCCCCTGTCATCCACCCTCCCGTTGCCTGCCGTCCCCGCCGAGCGATCGTCGGCCCGCTCGTCGCCGGCGTCGCTCCGTTGACCCATCATGCACCAGCGCCTGCGGTCCGCTTCTCGCCGTCGCGGGCTTCTGACCGCGACGCTGACGCACGTTCGACTCTCGTCTGGACGTTTCGCCCGAGCCGGCCGGGCGGTTGAGCATTACGGTGGGAAGCGCGGCACCTGTCGCGTGCGACGACGAGGAGCTCGGATGAAGATCACCGTCGACATCGACTGCACCCCCCAAGAGATGCGGTCGTTCTTCGGCCTGCCAGACCTCGAGCCGATGCAACAGGCCGTGATGGAGGAGTTGCAGCGCCGCCTGTTGTCCTCAATGGACCACCTGTCCCCGACCACGGTGATGAAGGACTGGTTCGGTCCCATGAACAGCGCCTGGAGCCAGGTCCTGTTCAACCCGTTCAACGCCAATGCCAGCGCGTCGCGACGCGGGGGCGGCTCTCCGAGCGCGGCGGGGCCGGAGGGCGCGACCCCGCCCGGTCCCGGCGAAGAGTCCGAGCGCGACCACGGGGCCGCGTAGACCGGTCGCGACCCGCGTCAGGGCAGACGGGTCAGGTCTTCGAGCGCGGCCCGCAGCCGTTCGAGTCGAGCGGCCGCCTCCTCCCGGGCTTTTCCGAGGTCCGATCGAGCCGGAGGCGCGGTGACCGTCTCCAGATAGACCTTGAGCTTGGGCTCGGTGCCGCTGGGGCGCGCGATCACCCGCGAGGAATCGGCGAGCAGATAGCGCAGGCCCGGAGTCGGGGGCAGTCCGCCAGGTGGCGGATCGGCCAGGTCGTCGATTCGAAGGACCGGGATGCCGGCGAGCTCTGCTCGCGTGGGGGTGTCGCTGCGGAGGCGCTCCATCAGGACGTCGATCAGGTGCAGTGCCTCCACCCGGACGGAGAACGCGCCCGTGGCGTGCACCCCGTGGCGCACGGCCAACTCGTCCAGCACGTCCGGGACGCTCCTGCCCAGCGCCGTCAGCCGCCCCACGAGCGAGGCGGCGGCCAGCGCCGTCGCGATCCCGTCCTTATCCGCCACGAGGGCGGGTGCCACGCAGTAGCCGATGGCCTCCTCGTAGCCGTACCGCAGCCCGGGCGTCCTGGCGATCCACTTGAATCCCGTGAGGGTCTCCTCGCACCGCCGACCGGCCGCGTGGGCGATCGCGTCGATCAACCGACCGGAAACAATCGAACGGGCAAACGTGCTATCGCCCGTTACGGGCTCGCGGGCCGCGATGTCCCACGCGAGGAGCGCTCCCAGCTCGTCGCCGGTCAGCAGGCGCCAGCCGCTTGGATCGGTCGCCGACGCCGCGCCCGGGTCCGGGACCGCGACGGCGCACCGGTCGGCGTCGGGGTCCAGCGCGAGCGCCAGGTCGGGCGAGGTCGCGCGGGCGAGCGCCAGCAGGGCGTCGGTGGCGCCGGGCTCCTCCGGGTTGGGGAACGGCACGGTCGGGAACGTCGGGTCCGGCGTGTCCTGGGAGGCCACCGGGATCGGCGCCGGCAGCCCGGCCGCCGCGAACGCCGCGCGCAGCGTCGAAGCGCCGACGCCGTGCATCGCGGTGTAGGCCACCCGGGCCGGCGGGCATGCCCCCGCCCGCGAAGCCACCTCGCGCACATACCGCTCGACGACCTCCGGTCCCAGCGTCTCCCACCCGCCGGCCGCCCGCGGCACCTCGCGCGCCGGTCCTGCGGCCTCCATCAGCTCCCGGATGGCCGCATCGGCGGGGGGAACGATCTGGCGGCCGTCGCCCAGATAGACCTTGTATCCGTTGTCGGGGGCGGGATTGTGGCTGGCCGTGACCATCACCCCTGCGTCGGCGCCCTGGGCCCGGATCACCCAGGCCAGGACCGGCGTGGGCCGCGGCTGGTCGAAGAGCAGCGCGCGGCCACCTGCCGCGACCGTGACGGCCGCGGTGTCGCGCGCGAAGTCCTCCGACCCGCGTCGCGCGTCCCGCCCGATGACCACGGTGGGCGCGGAGATCCCGGACTGGCGCAGGTAGCCGATCAGCCCGGCGGCGGCGCGGATCACCACGGCGCGGTTCATCCGATTCGGACCCGGCCCGATCGGGCCGCGCAGCCCCGCGGTCCCGAACTCCAACAGGCCCGCGCACGCGCCCGCGAGGTCTTCGAGCGCGTCCTCGTCCCCGCGGTCGGCGAGGTCGGCTCGGGCCAGCAAGTCCTCGGCGGTCGCCGGGTCGGGGTCCTCCGCCGCCCACCGCCGGGCTGCGGCCACCAGTGCGGCGCGATCCACGGGGCAGGACCGTCCTCAGAGCTCGCCGACGAGATCCGCCAGCAACCGGCTGCAGCGCTGCGCCGACGCGCGGCCCGCGGCGACGACCTCCTCGTGCGCGAGCGGCCGGTCGGAGAGCCCCGCCGCGAGGTTGGTGACCAGGCTGATGCCGAGGACCTCCAGACCGGCCTGCCGGGCCGCGATCGCCTCCAGCGCCGTCGACATACCCACCAGGTCGCCGCCGATCGTGCGGGCCATCCTGATCTCCGCCGGGGTCTCGTAGTGCGGCCCGGTGAACTGCACATACACGCCCTCGTCGAGGGACGGGTCCACCCGCTGCGCCAGGTCCCGCAGCCGCGGGGAGTAGAGGTCGCTGAGGTCGACGAACGTCGCGCCCTCGAGCGGGGAGGCGCCGGTCAGGTTGATGTGGTCGCTGATCAGCACGGGGGTGCCGGGGGCCCATTCGGGTCGCAGGCCGCCGCAACCGTTCGTGAGGACCAGCGTGCGGCATCCGGCGGCCGCGGCGGTGCGCACGGGGTGCGCGACCGCGCGCACGCCTCGGCCCTCGTAGTAGTGCGTACGCGTCCCGAAGACCAACGCCCGGCGATCTGCGGCGCCATGCAGACGCACGGAGCGGATGGTGCCTCGGTGGCCCGGGACGGCGGTCTCGCGGAAGCCCGGCAGGTCCTGCGGCGCCAGCTCCGCGACGGTGTCGCCGATCAGGTCGCCGGCCTCCGCCCACCCGGAGCCGAGCACCAGCGCGAGGTCGTGGGTCCGCGCCCCGGTCCGTTCGCCGATCGCATCGGCGGCCCGGCGGGCCAGGTCGAACGGGTCCTCGCGTCGGGCGTCTGTGCTCTCACCGCGGACAGGGTCGACCGTCGGAGTCATGCTCCGCAGACTAGCGAGGGCCGCCCCGCCCGGAAGGACGGGGCGACCCTCGCGTGGTCGCGCGCGTGCGATCAGGACTTCTTGATCGCCGAGATGTCGAACTCGAGCGTGACCTTTTCGCTCACCAGGATGCCGCCGGTCTCCAGCGCGGCGTTCCAGTTGACGCCGTAGTCCTTGCGGTTGATCACGATGGAGCCCTCGAAGCCCGCGCGCTCGTTGCCGAAGGGGTCGGTCGCCGCGCCCTCGAAGTCGAAGGGAACCGTGACGGAACGCGTCACGCCCCTGATCGTCAGGTCACCCGTGATGTCGACGGTGTCGGTGCCGGTCGACTCGACGCGGGTCGAGGTGAAGGTGATGGTCGGGTACTCGTCCATCGCGAGGAAGTCGTTGCTGCGCAGGTGGTTGTCGCGGTCGTCGTTGCGCGTGTCGATGCTCGCCGCCTGGATGGTCAGCTCGACCTTCGAGGAGGCGAGGTCGTTGCCGACGATCTGGGCGGTGCCCTGGAAATCGTTGAACGCCCCGCGGACCTTGGTCACCATCGCGTGCCGCGCGACGAAGCCGATCGTGGAGTGGGCGGGGTCGATCTCGTAGGTGCCGGAGAGGTTGGCGAGCGTGGTCATGGCGGTCCCTTCGTCGTGGCGGTTCCGGGCATCCATCCGATGTGGATGAAGCGTCACCTAGATGTTCTCGCAATCTAAGTGATGTGTCAAGTACTTGATGGCAAAGACGCGGAGTGGGATGTCGGGGAGTGCGGAGTTCGCCTGGTTGGAT
>CAKUSI010000034.1 GCA_934678955.1 uncultured Austwickia sp.
CTGTCGGGACATGTAGGGGGACGAGACCCACGCCGATAGGCTCCGCCATCGGCGTGGATCTCGGGGGCTTCTCGCTCTTCCTTGCGATCAATATTGCGGAACGTCATATTTTCTATGACGATTGTCGATATGGAACGAGACTCGGCGACGGTGCTGCGCGCACCCGAGCTCGCGGACTGGGCGCTCGCGCACGGCCGCGCTTCGCTGACGAGCAGCGAGATCGCGCAGTTGCTCAGCGTGCCGGAGGATCAGGTCCGTCGCCGGCTGCACGTGCCAGCTCGCCGGAACGAATGGGTGTCGCCGACTCGAGGTCTGTGGATCCCAGTCCCGCCCGAGTACCGCACTTGGGGCGCTCCCCCAGGGATCGAAATCGTCGACACGATGATGCGCCACCGCGGGATCGGCTACTACGTCGGCTGGCTCACCGCCGCCGCCCTCTACGGCGCTGGACATCAGGCGCCGCAGGTGTTCCAGGTCGCCGTGGATAGGCAGATGCGGGACCGGGTGGTCGGCCGCACTCGCTTCGTGTTCGCGCAAAGGAACATCAACGACGTCCCGACAGCCGAGCACCCCACGCGCTCGGGCTCGGCACGGGTGTCGACGGTGGCCGCGACCATGCTCGATGTCGCCGATGATGTGGAACGCGCCGGCGGGATCGACAACGTCGCGACCGTCATCCTCGAGCTCTCCGAGCATGAGAGCTTCGACATCGCGGATGTCGCGGGGCTTGCCCCGAGCTTTCCCGCGTCGGCAGGGCGTCGAGTAGGCAGAATCCTGGAACACTACGGCTGGAGCGGCGACCTCGACCTCGATACGTTGCGGCAGACCGTGCGCGACGCAGTGCCGTCGCCGTCACGCCTCGACCCAGCGAGCCCCGACCGCGGCTATCTCGACCCAGACTGGATGCTCCGGGTCAACGCTGACGTGATGGACGAGTCGTGATCCCCGCCACCGCGATCACTGCCTGGGGCGTGCTGCGGCCCTGGCCGACGCCAGCACAGGTCGAGCAGGATCTCCTGCTCTCCCGCGCGATCTGCGCGATCGCCAGCGACGACTACCTCGGCGAAGAACTCGTCTTCCGCGGCGGCACCGCCCTGCACAAACTGCACCTGGATCAGCCGTTCCGCTATAGCGAGGACCTCGACTATGTCCGCCGCACCGGTGGCGGTATCGCGCTGGTGACCCAGGCACTGACGCGTCTGGGCGAGAGCCTCGGATTCGAGGTGCGCACCCGCGTCGGCGAGCACCCGAAGGCCTACTGGCGCACGACTGCAGACAGCGGCGTGCCCCTGCGGATCAAGATCGAGGTCAACACCCACGAGCGCTCCCCCGCACTCCCGCTGCTGCACCACGAGCACGGCGTCCAGTCGTCCTGGTGGACCGCCAGCGCGGCCGTGCAGACGTTCCAGCCCGCCGAGCTCGTCGCCACGAAGATCCGAGCCCTGTACCAGCGATCCAAGGGCCGCGATCTCTTCGACCTCTGGCTCGCCCTCGACCACCTGAAACTCGATCCCGCCGAGATCCTCGCTGCCTTCGGTCCTTACCGACCGACGGGAATGACCGCAACGCGAGCCCGCGAGAACCTCGCCCGGAAGCTCGACGACCGCGGCTTCCGCACCGACCTTGACCCGCTGGTCGCCTTTTGGCCGGCGGGCTACCAACTCGGCACGGCCGCGGACCTCATCGGATAGGAACTGCTCGATCGGCTGGATCGCGCCGACGGCTGAAGCGCGAAGCCAGCGAGGACCAAGCGGCGACTTGAGCCGGAGACCGCTTTCGGGGCCGCCTACCAGCCGCGGCTTCTGCGCTCTCCGGCCTCGTAGATTCTGCGAGGCCGACCCGCTCTCGACACCTGGACGGCCGAAGCCGAGGACAGGGCGCATCCGCGGCAAGAACGTGCGGGGTCCGCGCTCGTTCATTTCGTTTTTCGCCGTGCCCTGCTCGGCTGCCTCCCTCGACAGACAGGTCCATCTGCTCCTCCACTGTTCACGAACCCCTGCTTGGGCCGGTGCGAATCCCTCGTTCAGCCCCCGATCTGAGATACACCACACCACTTGCAGTTCCGGATGTAGCGGCTGCTACAACCACCGACCGGGCATGGCCAGATCGGGGTGCTGAACCTTCCCTACCCGCTCGATAGGCTCACTGACGTGACGGGGGAGACGATGGAACCGAGAGCCTGGTTGGTGCGGGGCTCGAGGAACTGGGCTTACGACCAGTGGATGCTCGACAACAGCTACACAGCAGTCGACTTCTCCGAGGTCGGCGACCTCAGCACGGCAGGCGACCTCGCCGCGATGCGCACGCTGCTCGCGGCCGTAATGCCAGGGAAGACCGAGAAGGCGATCGGGAACTACGCCGCGCAGCTCAACGCCTTCGCGAACCGTATCGCCGTGGGCGATATCGTCGTGCTCCCGCTGAAGCAGCACGGTCGCCTCGCATTCGGCATCGTGACCGGCGGCTACGAGTATCTTCCGGGAACGGGCATCCTGAACCACGTCCGGAAAGTTGACTGGAAGCGACCCGACGTTGCCCGCGCAGCGATCAACCAGGACCTGCTTTACTCCCTCGGCGCATTCAGCACCGTCGTCCAGATCAGCCGCAACGACGCCGCGTACCGACTCGGCAAGGTACTCGCCGGGGCCGAAACTGACCCGGGCGCCCGAGCGGGGTTAGCGCTTTCGCTGCCGAAGGCGGAAGACGATGTCGTCGACACGGATGAGGCAATCGCCAGCGACGGACAGGACATCATCCGCTACTCCCGCGACCGGATTCTCAGCCGGATCAAGGAGCGCTTCGCCGGGTATGACCTCCAGGATCTCGTCGCCGAGATTCTCCGAGCCGAGGGAATGACCTGCAAGGTGCCACCCAAAGGTGCCGATGGCGGGATCGACATCATCGCCGGCTCGGGCGTGCTCGGCATCTCCGCGCCGACGATCATCGTCCAGGTGAAATCCCAGTCGAGCCGAGTCGGCTCTGAGGTACTCGACCAGCTCAGCGGAGTCGTCAGCCAGCATGGTGCGGATCACGGTCTGCTCGTCACGCTCGGAGGCCTGACTCCTCCCGCCCAGGCAAAGGTCGACGCGCAGCGCCTCAAGGTTGCCGTCTGGGACGCAGAGGAACTCGTCGACCGCCTGCTGAAGCACTACGAGGTCCTCCCCGACGTGATCAAGGAAGCGATCCCCCTGCGTCTCGCCTGGGTCATCGACGAGAGCGCAAGCTCTTGATGGCACCGACGACGAAGGAGGCGCAACGCGCCGAGCTGCACAAGACGATCTGGCGGATCGCGAACGATCTGCGAGGCTCTGTCGACGGCTGGGATTTCAAGTCCTACGTCCTGGGGATGCTGTTCTACCGTTACATCAGCGAGAACCTCGCGGCGCACTTCGACCGCGACCAGCACGCGGCAGGCGACACGGCGTTCTCCTATACGACGCTCGACGACCGCGACGCCGAGCCGATGCGCGAGGTCACCGTCCTCGACAAGGGCTTCTTCATCCTGCCGTCCGAGCTGTTCTTGAACGTCCGCGCCCGTGCGCGGCACGACGAGAACTTGAATGAGACGCTCGACGCCGTCTTCAAGCACATCGAGGGCTCAGCGGTCGGCGCCGCGAGTGAGAAGGACTTCAAGGGCCTCTTCGCCGACCTCGATGTGAACTCACCAAAACTCGGTCCCAACGTGCAGCGGATCAACGAGAAGCTCGTGAAGCTGCTGGAGGCAATTGGTGACCTGCCGCTCGGCAGTTTCGAGGACAACACGATCGATGCCTTCGGCGATGCTTACGAGTACCTCATGCAGATGTACGCGTCGAGCGCGGGCAAGTCTGGCGGTGAGTACTACACGCCGCAGGAGGTCTCCGAACTACTCGCACGCATTACGGTGGCGGGCAGGTCCGAGGTGAACAAGGTTTACGACCCCGCCTGCGGCTCGGGTGGCCTACTGCTCCAATTCGCCAAGGTGCTCGGCAAGGAGAAGGTCCGGCAGGGCTTCTACGGTCAGGAGATCAACCTGACGACGTACAACCTCGCGCGGATCAACATGTTCCTGCACGACATTCCGTACGAGAAGTTCGACATCGCCCACGGTGACACGCTCATCGACCCGAAGCACTGGGATTTCGAGCCGTTCGAGGCGATCGTCTCCAACCCGCCCTACTCGATCCGGTGGCCCGGCGACAGCGACCCGGTGCTCATCAGCGACCCGCGTTTCGCCCCAGCTGGCGTGCTCGCCCCGAAGTCGGCGGCCGACCTCGCTTTTGCGATGCACATCCTGCACTGGCTCGCGGTCGACGGCACGGCGGCGATCGTCGAGTTTCCTGGCGTGCTCTACCGGGGCGGGACGGAGCAGAAGATCCGCAAGTACCTCGTCGATAACAACTACATCGACACGGTCATCCAGCTCCCGCCCGACCTGTTCTTCGGCACCGGCATCGCGACCTGCATCATCGTGCTCAAGAGGTCGAAGAGAACCAACGACGTGTGTTTCATCGACGCCTCGAAGCTTTTCACCCGGGTTGGGAACAAGAACAAGCTGCTCGCCGAGCACCGCGACCGCATCATCGAGGTCTTCACCGAGCGGGCGGATGCCGACTACCTCGTGAAACTCGTCTCGTCCGCGGAACTCGCGGAGAACGACTACCGCCTTTCAGTCGACGCCTATGTCGACAAGGACGACACCACCGAGGCGATCGACATCACCGAGCTGAACGCCCGGATCGCCGGAATCGTCGCCCGCCAGGCCGAGCTTCGCACGCAGATCGACGCGATCGTCGCCGAGTTGGAGGTTGACGCATGAGTCGCATCGACGATCTCATCCGTGAGCTATGCCCGGACGGTGTGCCGTTCCGGGCCTTGCGTGACATCGGTGACTGGTATGGCGGGGGCACCCCGTCGAAGTCCGTCTCCGAATATTGGGTTGATGGAACCGTGCCGTGGTTGTCCCCAAAGGACATGACTGGCGAAGTCGTGGCAGTCACGGAGGTTCACATCGCGGAAGCTGCCCTGCAGCGGGGATCGGTCAAGCTGGTTCCGGCAGGTTCGATCGCGATCGTGGTCAGATCGAATATCCTCCGACGTCGCCTGCCCACCGCGTACGTCCCGATCAGCGTGACTCTGAACCAGGACATGCGTGCGGTTGTTCCGCATGGCGGCGTTCTCCCTCAGTATCTCGCTCATGTCCTCCATCAGCAGGCGACTGCCATCCTCGCTATCGCAGGTCGAATGGCTGGCTCGATGGCAGCGATCGAGAGTAAAGCGTTGCTTGCGCACCGGATACCCGTTCCGCCTGTTGGGGTTCAGGAGGAGATTGTTCGCGTACTCGACGTGTTCCAGGCACTGGAGTCGGAGTTGGAAGAGAAACTGCAGGCCGAGCTGGAGGCCCGCCGGCAGCAGTATGCCTTCTACCGTGACCGGGTTCTTAGCTTTCACGAATTGAGCGGGGGGGGTGACCTATCTTCAAATGGCTGAATTTGGCACATTCAACCGCGGCCGCCGGTTCACGAAGAACGACATGGTTCCGGTGGGCATCCCGAGCATTCACTACGGGGAGATTTACACGCACTACGGTGTCTCCGCGCGAGAGACCGTCAGCCACGTCCGGCATGACCTCGCTGGAAGCCTGCGATACGCGAGGCCGGGCGACGTCGTGATCGCCGGTGTCGGTGAGACGGTCGAGGACGTGGCGAAGGCGGTCGCCTGGCTCGGCGACACCGAGGTCGCCATCCACGACGACTCGTTCGCCTTCCGCTCCGATCAGGACCCTGCGTACATCGCCTATGTCATGCAGACCGCGGCGTTTCACGGCCAGAAGGAGAAGTACGTCACCCGAGCCAAGGTCAAGCGTGTCGGAGGTGAGAGCCTCGGTAAGATCGTCGTTCCAGTCCCGCCGCTCGACGAGCAGCGGCGGATTGTCTCGATCCTCGACAAGTTCGACACGCTCGTTAACGACCTCTCGATCAGGTTGTCTGCGGAGCTGGAGGCCCGGCGGCGGCAATACGGGTACTACCGGGATCGGCTGCTGACGTTCCAGGAGGCGGCGTGACCGATCCGGCGCTGCGGTATGAGCCGATCGCTGTCTCCAGCGAGTCGACGGTCGTCGCGGAGTTCACGCCGGAGCCGGCCGCAGTCGCCGCCTATCAGTCGGAGGCGCAACTCGAGGAGGCGTTTATCGGGCAGCTCGTCGCGCAGGCGTATGAGCGGCTCACGATCATGGCCGAGGCCGAGCTGATCGCGAATCTGCGGGCGCGGATCGAGGCGCTGAATGCTTTCGCTTTCACCGACGAGGAGTGGGCGCGGTTCTACCGTGACGAGCTGGCGCGCGACTCGGACGGCATTGATGAGAAGACGGCGCGCATCCAGGAGAACCACATCATCGCCTTCCGGCGCGACGACCGGACGACGAAGAACGTCGCGCTGCTGGACAAGCGGAACATCCACAACAACGTGCTCCAGGTGCTCAACCAGTACGAGGTCGACGGCGCAGCGGCGGCGGGCCGGTCGACGCGCTTCGACGTGACGATTCTCGTGAACGGCCTACCGCTCGTCCACGTCGAACTGAAGCGTCGCGGGGTGCCGATCCGCGAGGCGTTCAATCAGATCCGCCGATATCAGCGCGACAGCTTCTGGGCCGGCAGCGGGCTGTTCCAGTACGTGCAGCTCTTCGTGATTTCCAACGGCACGCAGACGAAGTACTACTCGAACACGACCCGCGAGCGGCACATTGACGAGTCAGTACGCGCCAGGAGCGGCCGGAGTAAGCAAACCTCGAACAGCTTCGAGTTCACGTCGTGGTGGGCCGCAGAGAACAACCAGCCGATCGAGGATCTGGTCGGCTTCACCAAGACGTTCTTCGCGAAGCACACGATCCTCAACATCCTGACGAAGTACTGCGTCTTCGACACCGACCGCATGTTGCTGGTGATGCGGCCATACCAGATCGTCGCCACGGAGAAGATCCTCCAGCGCATCGTCACTGCCACGAACGCGAAGCGGCTTGGCAAGGTCGAGGCCGGCGGCTACGTCTGGCATACGACCGGCTCCGGCAAGACGCTCACTTCGTTCAAGACCGCCCAGCTCGCGTCCCGGATGCCGGAGGTCGACAAAGTGCTCTTCGTCGTCGACCGCAAGGACCTCGACTACCAGACGATGAAGGAGTACAACCGCTTCGAGGAGGGCGCCGCGAACGGCAATACCTCAACTGCGGTGCTCACCCGGCAGCTCGGCGACTCGACGACTCGGATCATCGTCACGACGATCCAGAAGCTCTCCCTCTTCGTGGAGCGGAACAAGCAACACCAGATTTACGGTCAGCACGTCGTCGTCATCTTCGACGAGTGCCATCGCTCGCAGTTCGGCGATATGCACGAAGAGATCACCAAGGCGTTCAAGCGCTACCACCTCTTTGGCTTCACCGGCACGCCGATCTTCGCCGCGAACGCTGCCTCAGGCGGCAAGGTGTACCTCCGGACCACTGCGCAGGCATTCGGCGACAAGTTGCACACCTACACGATCGTGGACGCCATCCGTGACCGGAATGTGCTGCCCTTCCGCATCGACTACATCGACACGATCAAGGCACCGGAGGTGATCCACGACAAGCCGGTCCGGGCGATCGACACCGAGCAGGCGCTACTCGCGCCCGAGCGGATCAGGCAGGTGACTCACTACATCCTGGAGCACTTCGATCAGAAGACGCAACGGCACGACGGCTATGAGCACCGCGGCCGGCGGGTCGCCGGTTTCAATGCGCTCTTCGCGACCGCGTCGATCGATGCGGCCAAGCGGTACTACAACCATTTCGGCTGGCAGCAGCAGGACGTCCCGGAGGCTCAGCGACTCAAGCTCGCGGTGATCTTCAGCTACGCAGCCAACGAGGAAGCGCCGGAGGGCGGACTACTCCCGGACGAGGCGATGGACACCGACCGCCTCGATGCCGACTCGCGGAGCTTCCTCGACGACGCGATCGCCGACTACAACGAGATGTTCCGAACGAACTTCTCCACCAGCGGCGACGGCTTCCAGAGGTACTACGTCGACCTCACTCAACGGATTAAGAGCCGCGAGCTCGACCTCGTGATCGTCGTCGACATGCTGCTCACCGGCTTCGACGCGACGACGCTGAACACGCTCTTCGTCGACAAGAATCTCCGCCAGCATGGGCTCATCCAGGCCTTCTCCCGCACGAACCGCATCCTCAACTCGATCAAGGCCTACGGGAACATAGTGTCCTTCAGAGACCTGGAAGATGCGACGAACGACGCCATCGCCTTGTTCGGCGACAAGGATGCCCGCGGCATCGTCGTGCTCAAACCCTTCGGCGAGTACTACGCGGACTATCAGGCGCTCACGGACCGCTTGCTCACCGAATTCCCGCCCGGCGTCGCGCCGTTCGGTGAGGCCGCGGAGAACGCCTTCATCGCCCTCTACGGAGACCTGTTGCGGCTGCGGAACATCCTGTCAGCCTTCGACGAATTCGCCGGGAACGAGATCATCTCGGAGGGCGTGCTGCAGGACTACCAGAGCCGATACGTCGACCTGTACGCCGAGCGAAGCGCTCGCGCGAGGGCCGACAAGGAGTTGATCACCGACGACGTCATTTTCGAGATCGAGTTGGTGAAGTCGGTCGAGGTGAACATCGACTACATCCTCATGATGATCCGCAAGTACGCCGAAGGGTGCGGCAAGGACCTGATGGCAGACCGCGAAATCGTCGGCTCAATCACGCGCGCCATCAATGCCTCCCCATCGCTGCGGTCGAAGAGAGACCTAATCGAAGCCTTCATCGCCTCGGTGTCAGTCGCGGATATGGACGAGGATTGGCGGCGATTCGTGGCGGAGCGTCGGGAGGCGGAACTCGACGCGATCATCGTCGGCGAGGGACTGAAGCCGGATGAGACGCGGGCCTTCATGTCTGCCGCATTCCGCGACGGTGCCGTGCAGACCGCAGGCACCGCGGTCGCGCGGATCCTCCCGCCCATGCCTCGTTTCGGCGCCGGCGCCGCCGACCGCTACGTCGAGAAGCGGGCCGCCGCGCTGGACGTGCTCCAGACGTTCTTCGAGCGGTTCTTCGGGCTGGGTTAGACAGTGAAGCCGACGTCTGCGGCAGCAGTTGGCTGTACCTCAAGCTTCTTGAGCTGTCGTACTAGGTAAGAACGCCGGACGCGCTCGCCAAGATTTCGGATCGGACCCCAGAAACCGCCGACGATCGCGATCGCACCGCTCGCAATCCGTGCAATCCAAACAATGACAGTTCCCCAGACGCCGAAGGCGTTCGTCAGGAAATTCTCGATGCCTGGGATCAGGGTCACGACGACCAGAGCCACGAACACTACGAGAAGAGCAACGATGACTCCCCATTCGAGGAGTCGGCCACGTTGCCAAAGCGGGTTCAGGAGCTGGTGCAGAAGTCGCTTCGAACTAGCAGCCTGTTCGTCAGCGGCTGCACGTTCCGTATCGATCGTGGACTGAAGCTGCTGGATCTCGCTCTGCCGTTCTGCGAGTTCATCCCGCAGCGGAGCAGTTAGCTCGGCTTCGACCTCGTCCCTCGCGGTGTCGATAGTTGCAACGACGGCGCGCCGTCGGGCTTCATCCGTTTGCGGCGCCGAAGCGGATACGAACGCGAGCCGATTTATCTCGTACTTCTGCCGCAGAAGAACGAGGTCATTATCGGAAATCCCCTCTGTTTCGAGAAGCCGTCCGAGCTCCGATACGACGAGTGCCCAGTCTTGTTTGCTGGGGTTCGTGAGCCCAAGGCTCGTGGCCAGAAGCTGGTGCCGAGGCAGATTTGGGGCAGCTAGCGGCTCCTTCACCCATGTCAGCGTTGCGACATCGGTCTCGAACATAGCAATGGGCCACGCCTCTCGATACTGCTTCTGCACTCGCCGTGCGACATCTACAACGAGCGAGTTGAGCGTGACAAAGGTTGCTCGCGATTCCTCCAGTGTGCCGCGCGCGCGTCCACCTCGGCTCCTGACGATGGCTGCGATCAGATCAACGTCGTGACGTAGAGCCGCGGGTCGGTAGAACGGACTCCCATGCCGGAGAGACTCTTCAATCTCAGTCTCGTCAACCACGAGTCGGTGATTCTCAAATGTCGGAGAGGCGTCGATTTCAAACCCGAGGCTGCGAATATCTGTCTCCACTCTGACAGAGTGCTGCTCGATGACTGATGTCGATGCCGACATGCGGTAGAAGTAACTCTCGACACTGCCCGGACGGCTTTCCCAGAGCGAACCATGCAAGGCACGGGAGGAAACCCCGTCGATTACGGAACGTATCTCCTTGAGTGTGAACTCATAGAGGGCAAGACGGGCGCCTTGTCGGCGGAGCAGAACCAAGAGGTCTCGAGTGCCTTCTCCAATGGCATCGCCTTCGTAGCCCAATGCGCGGAAGATGATCTTCGTATCGAAGTAGATTGTTGTATTGCGGAACCCACGTGTGGTATCGACTAGCGCCGGGGAATAGAGAGCGCTCACCATCATGCTGCCCCGAGCAAGGTTCGCGATCGACTCGAAGAGGTCAGGATTGGAGGAAGCGACGTCGGCAATATAGGCGGCTGCCATCTTCTGCGTCGGGGATGGCTCAACATTGGGGAGATGGGCCATCGATGTGCCGTTGCCGTCCGCGAGACTCATCAGTGAGCAGTAGTAGGTCTCCACGTAGTCGAGGAGACTGGTCGTCGCCTCTTCAGAAGTGATGGCAAGGGAGAGACGATCCCCTGCCCATCGCGCGAAATCCTCAGCAATAGCGATTTGCTCCTGCGCGAGTTTCTTGAGCGTGTAGGGGATGGGAGCGACCTCCTTCTTCCCCTGGTCCGTAAGGGCCACTGCGGCATCCGTCACCGGCTTCAGAAAGCCCAGCTTGATGGCGCGCTTTACGAGTTGCTGAACGATCTGGTCAGGCAGATGCAGGTTGAATCGCTCGATGACGAGTGAGCGGAGGGCGTTACGTGCAATCGCGGATGTAGTAGCAGCCGGAATAGAGGCCAGCACATAGTTGAGAAAATTGTCCAGATAGC
This sequence comes from uncultured Austwickia sp., assembly GCA_934678955.1. The sequence continues at coordinate 11,015 of CAKUSI010000034.1, forward strand.
TACGCTTCTGCGTGGCCCAGTCCACGGTCATGACGGCGAAAGACACCATTCGCTGCACAGACAGATCTGCAACGGGATTCCTCGCGGTGGTCTTCGCCGAGTCAGATGACGGCTCTACTGACTCCATGTCGTTCCTTCCCGATGGAGATCTTCAGTGTCTCAGGAGTGGAGGCCATGCCTTGTGCAACGTTGCCTGCATAGTGTGTCGCATCGAAGGAGAGCAGGTCTCTATTCACTTCTGACGCGCTTGGTCCGACGCCCCACCAGATTGGTCGCGATCCCCGGCTTTAGGCAGAAATCGCTCATCGGGAACCTCGATCAGGCAAGATCTGGCCGGGGAACCTCAGCTTGAGAGACCCATAGAAGGACCTACCTGTCGCTCCGGCCCCAGCATCTCCAGCACTTCCGCCGTCCGCGGGTCCACGAGGTCCGGTTTCTCGATGTAGTGCTCCCCGGTGATCGCGTGCGAGCTGTGGCCGAGCATCGCCGCGGCGAGCTCGACGCCGGCCTCTCGGTTGAGGGTCGTGGCGACGGTGCGGCGGAAGGCGTGCGGGGTGATGCCCTCGATGCCCGCCGCCTCAAGCACCGAGCGGAGCTGCCGGCGCACGTTGTTCGGGGTCAGCGGCGTGCCGTTGCGGGTCTGGAAGAGCAGCTGCTCCTCGCCGCTCCCGACTACCGCCAAGCGCTGTCGCAGGGCCTCGGCCGCGAATGACGGGATCGCTACTCGGCGCTGTGACGCCTCCGTCTTCGGGTGGTCCTGCCTTTGCACCGGCTGGCTCTTCGGGGTGATGATCGTGCCGCTGATCCGCGCCGTCGGCGGGGAGCCGGCCACGTCCACATCGCAGCGGCGCAGGGCGAGCACTCCGCCGATGCGGGCCGAGGTGCCGAGCATGACCTCGATGATCGCGCCGAGCTGGCAGTCCGGCTTCGGGCCGGGCAAGCCCCCCCCCCCGCCAGGCCGCCGCGGCCTCCCGGATGCGCCGAATCTGCTCGAATGTCGAGCGCAGTCGGCACCGCCTTCGGACGGCGCAGCCGCGCCGTCGCCGGCACCGGGTTCCTCGGGATCGCGTCGTAGCGCACCGCGGGCCCAGGGCCAGGCTGAGCACGACCTTCGAGTGCTTCGCGCGGCTGTAGCTGAGGCGGGCCTGCTACTTGAGGAAGCGGTCGACACGGCCCAGGGCGATCTGGCGCAGTGCCAGGTGCTCGAAGGCCGGCAGCACGAGGGTGCGCATGTCCCGCTCGTAGAGGTGTGATGAGTCGCGCTGACATGACTTGGGCCTGCGACCCCTTGCCGATTCGTCTCGCTTCGCTCGCGCAGCGACCGGGAGCGGACAATGGGGGCACGTCCATAGGAGGAGGTCCCCATGACGACCCAGCCCACACTCTCCGCCGCGCTCGAGCGCGAGCACCATGAGATCGACGGCGGGATCGAGGAGTACGTCGCAGGGCTTGGCCCTTCGTCTCGCTACGCTCGCTCAGGGACCGGTGATGTCGATCCTGCGCCGCTCCTCCGCGCCATGGCGGCGCTCCGGCGCCACATCTACCTCGAGGAGGAGTTCATCTTCCCGCCGCTGAAGGACGCGGGGATGATGATGCCGATCTTCGTCATGCTGCGGGAGCACGGGGAGATCTGGGACGCGATGGACGGACTCGACGCGATGCTTGCGAGCGACGCAGACCCCGAGGCGCAGCTCCAGGCGTGCCGCGAGCTGCTCGCCCAGCTCGAGTCGCACAACATTAAAGAGGAGCCCGTCATCTACCCGCAGGCCGATGCGATGCTGTCGGCCCAGGCGACGGAGCGGCTCCACGCATTCCTCGCGGAGGGGCGGATGCCGGAGGGGTGGCGGTGTGAGAAGGCCGGTTGAGGGTTGGGGGTTTGTCCCTTCGTCTCGCCTTCGGCTCGCTCAGGTACCGGGCACACTCCGCCCCGTCATGCCCATAGTCTGGAGGCCGGGGACCACGACGACCAGATAAGCAGGCGCGATGCACGACGAGGCACGGCGACGCCGGCGCCTGACGCGCACGACGGACCCGCGGGTCGTCGTCTTCGCGCTGTCGCTGGCGGGGCTGACCGCCGCATTCATGCAGACGATCATCGTGCCGATCCAGGCGCACCTGCCCGAGCTGCTCGACGCGCCGCGGACCGACACGGCGTGGGTCGTCACGATCACGCTGCTCACCGCGGCGGTCGTCACGCCGATCGCCGGGCGGCTCGGCGACATGGTCGGCAAGCGGCGGATCGCCATCATCCTGCTCGCGCTCATGACGCTCGGCTCGCTCGTTGCCGCCCTCGTGCCCGGCATCGAGGGGATGATCATCGGGCGCGGGCTGCAGGGCGCCGGCATGGGGGTCATCCCGCTCGGCATCTCGATCATGCGCGACGTGCTACCCGAGCGGCGGCTGCCCGGCGGCATCGCCCTCATGAGCGCGACGCTCGGCATCGGCGGCGCGATCGGCATGCCGCTGAGCGCCGTCGTGAGCGAGTACGCGGACTGGCATCTGCTCTTCTGGATCGCCGCGGGACTGAGCGCGATCTGCCTCGGGCTCGTCGTCGCATTCGTGCCGGTGAGCGTGCTGCGCACGCCCGGACGGTTCGACTGGCTCGGAGCGATCGGGCTCGCGATCGCGCTCGTCGGCCTCCTCATCGCGCTGTCCCGCGGCAACGAGTGGGGCTGGACCGCGCCCCTCACGCTCGGGCTCGGGCTCGGCGGCCTCGCGGTGCTGCTCCTCTGGGGGTGGTACGAGCTGCGCGACCGCAACCCGCTCGTCGACCTCCGCGTCGCCGCCCGGGCGCCGGTGCTGCTGACGAACGTCTCCTCGCTCTTCCTCTCCTTCGGCCTCTTCGCCTTCAACGTCGGGGTGCCGCAGTACCTCGAGCAGTCGACGCGCACCGGCGGGCAGATCGGCCTCTCGCTCACGGCGACCGGCCTCGTGCTCCTGCCGTCCGGACTCATGATGCTCATCCTCTCGCCCATCTCCGGGCGCCTCATCCGCATCGTCGGGCCGAAGTCGCTGCTCATCGCGGGCGCGGCGATCGTGGGCGGCGCCTACGTCATCTGCCTCATCGATCTGTCGAATGTGTGGCAGGCCCTCGTCGTGAGCGTCGTCTTCGGCGTCGGGATCGGGCTGTCGTTCGCGGCCATGCCGACGCTCATCATGCGCGCGGTGCCGGCGACGGAGTCGGCGGCGGCGAACGGGCTCAACGCCCTCATGCGCTCCGTCGGCACGACGATCGCCGCCGCGGTCATCGGGGCGCTGCTCGCGGCGATGACCGTCGACTACGGCGCGGTGGTCGTGCCGGCGCAGGACGCGTTCCGGTGGGCGTTCGTGCTCGGGCTCGCCGCCGCGGTGCTCAGCGCTGGGACCGCGGCGTTCATTCCGCGGCGGGTGCCGCGGCCGGCGGGGGAGCGTCCGGCGCTGCCGGAGTGAGGGGGCGGAGGGGCGGCCCTTCGTCTCGTCGCTGCGCTCCTCGCTCAGGGACCGGGATCGGGCGGGCTCGGGGACCGGACCCTGGACCGTGTCCGACCACAGGAGTACGGTCGAAGCATGGCCGACCCAGGGGACACGCCAGCACCGCACGTACTCGAGTCCTTCCGCCACGAGCTGAAGGTCAAGGAGGAGGACGTCGTCGGGGAGGACTGGGCCGGCGGGGTCGAGCCGCAGTTCGGGATCGCACCGCGCATTCGTGTCGGCAAGGCCAAGTGGTTCAACCTGCTGTGGCTCATCCCGATCGGGCTCGCCCTCCTGCTCATCGGGATCGCCGTCGCGAAGGGGCTGCGGGAGCTGCCGGGCGTGCAGGAGTTCCTCGCGCAGTACCCGGGGGCGACCGCGCTGCCCGACAGCGCGCCCGAGGGCTTCCCGGCGTGGCTGAGCTGGACGCACTTCCTCAACGCGTTCTTCATGATCTTCATCATCCGGTCGGGCATCACGATCCTCGCCGACCACCCGCGCCTGTACCTGACGCGGCACTCGACGCCCGGCAAGGACTGGTTCCGCATCCAGCGGCCCGTGCCGACCGACCCGCTCTACACGGCCAAGATGGACTCCCTCACGCTGCCGGACGGCGTGGGACTCCCGGGCCGCCGCCACTCGATCGGGCTCGCGCGCTGGTGGCACCTCGGCATCGACACGCTGTGGCTGCTCAACGGGATCATCTTCATGGTCCTCCTCTTCGTCACCGGCCACTGGATGCGCATCGTGCCGACGAGCTGGGACACCATCCCGAACTCGATCTCCGTGCTCATCCAGTACCTCTCGCTCAACTGGCCGCACGAGAACGGCTGGGTGCAGTACAACGACCTGCAGGTACTCGCCTACTTCGTCACCGTCTTCATCGCCGCGCCGGCCGCGCTCATCACGGGCCTCGGCATGTCGCCGGCGCTGTCGACGCGCTTCCGCTGGGTGAGCTCGATCCTCAGCATCCAGGTCGCCCGCACGCTGCACTTCCTCGTGCTGTGCTGGTTCATCGCCTTCATCGTCATCCACGTCACGCTCGTGCTGACGACCGGGGCGCTGCGGAATCTCAACCACATGTACGCCGGTCGCGACGACGAGTCGTGGATCGGCTTCGGGGTATTCGCGATCTCACTCGTCGTCATGATCGTCGCGTGGGTCGCCGCGACCCCGCTCACCTACCGCTTCCCGCGGAAGGTGCAGCAGGTCGGCTACGCGCTCATCGGGCCCGCGCAGAAGCTCTTCGAGCACATCGACGCGAAGCCCGGCCAGTACGGCGAGGACGACATCTCGACGCATTTCTGGAAGAACGGCAAGTACCCCGCCGACGAGCTCTACGAGGAGCTGTCGGCGAACGACTTCGCGAAGTACCGGCTGCGCATCAACGGCCTCGTCGAGCACCCCGTCGAGCTGACGATGCAGGAGGTGCGCGCCCTCGCCCACCACGAGCAGATCACGCAGCACTTCTGCATCCAGGGCTGGTCCGGCGTCGCCAAGTGGGGCGGGGTGTCGATGACGACGATCCTCGACCTCGTGCAGCCGAAGCCCGAGGCGAAGTGGGTCGTCTTCTACTCGTACGCCGCCGGCCCCGACGGCGGGCTCTACTACGACGCCCACCCCATCGAGCAGATGCGCTACCCGCTCACGATGCTCGCGTACGAGATGAACGACGAGGACCTGTCCTTCGGCCACGGCGCCCCGCTGCGGCTGCGCAACGAGGTGCAGCTCGGCTTCAAGATGGTGAAGTGGATCAAGGGCGTCGAGTTCGTCGAGCACTTCTCCGAGGTCGGCGGCGGGCACGGCGGGTACAACAACGACCACGAGTTCTTCGGGTACCGGCAGTCGATCTGAGGTCGGCGAGGGCGGCGCTTCGTCTCGCTGCGCTCGCTCAGCGACCGGGGGCGCGCGAGGTCGGTCACTGAGCGAGCCGAAGGCGAGACGAAGTGCGACCGGGGGCGCGCATTCCTCCTAGATGAGGCCGCGGCGGCGGCCCTCGGCGAGCGCCTCGCCGGCGGTCGAGGCGCCGAGCTTGCGGTAGAGGGAGCGCTGGTGCGTCTTCACGGTGTTGACCGAGAGGAAGAGGTCGCGGGCGATCTCCTCGCGGGAGCGACCCGCGGCGATCCCCGTGAGCATCTCGAGCTCGCGGTCGGTGAGGAGGAGCTCCTCGAATGCGACGGGCCCCTCGGTCGGCGAGGGCGCGACCGCGCCCGGCGCGGCCGACCATGCCGACAGGCGCTCGGCCGCGAGCGCGAGCAGCTCCGGCGAGAACCGGCGGACGAGGCCGATCGCGAGCGGCAGACCCGGGTCCGGGACCGCGCTGAGCGCAGAGATCGCCGCCGAGGCATCGCCGCGGCCGTGGTGGGCGAGCGCGATGACCGCGAGCCGCGAGGCCTCGGCCTGCGGCAGGTGGCGGGTGTGCGTCGATGCGGACCGCGCGAGCTGGATCGCCCTCGCGTGCGCCCCGCCGCCGACCGCGGTGAGCGCGAGCAGCACCTTCGTGCGCCACATCCGCTTGTCCGCGCCCTCGAGCAGCTGCTGCGCACGGCCGACGGCGCCGGACAGCAGCGCGTCGAGCGCGAACTCCATCGCGAGGACGCTGCCGGTGAGCCCGGCCCCGGGCAGCTGCGCGAGCTCGGCGTCCTCGATCTCCTGCAGCCGGCGCCGAGCATCCTCCCGTCGGTCCGCGAGGATCCCGAGATAGCCGATCCCGACGACGTGGAGCGGCCACAGCTCGTGCATCTGCGCGATCGACGTCGAGCTCGCCTCCTCGAAGGCGAGCTGCGCCTCCTCGCGCGGCCGCAGCAGCGCGACGACGAGCCGCTCATCCGTGTCGAGGATGTCCTCGACCCAGCTCCGCGTCCGCGGCACCTCGCGAGCCCGCTCGAGATTGATCTGCGCGCGCCGCGGGTCGCCGTAGAGCGCATGGATCATGGCGCTGCGCACGAGCGCATCGCGGGTGAGGAATCGCAGCGCCGTCGGCAGCGGCGGCACGAGGGACTTCTCGAAGAGCGCGAGCGCCTCCGCCTGCCGACCGGCGAGCATCCCCGAGATCGCGGTCTGCACGAGCGCGAACGTCCGCTCGCCCCGACCGCCCTCCATGAGGAACGGGACCGCGGCGGCGACCGCGCGCAGCCGCCGCATCATCGTGAATGCGCGGACCGGGTCCCCCGCGAGCCTCGTCTGCGTCGCCTGCCCGAGCGTGATCCCCTGCTCGAAGCGCTTCATCCCGCCGTGGACGGCGACCTCCTGCGTGTCGGCGCCGAGGTCCGAGTCGAGCGCCGAACCCGACAGAATGCGCAGCAGCGCGTGCGCGGTCGGGTGGCGTCGCAGCTTCGCTGGCGGCACCGCGGCGAGCATCGCGTACGACTCGCTCGGCGGCACGGTGAACCAGAACTCGAGCGGGTGCTTGGCGACGAGGTCGCCGAGCGCCGTGAAATCGGCGCGCCGGAACGCGTCGCGCGCGAGCGCGGCGACGTCGGGACCGGCATGGTCGGTCACGGCCACCCCTCCAGGCCATCGTCGGGTGCGATGCAGGGGCATTGTATAGGGAGCCGAGCGCATTCCTCGGAGTCACCAAGCGTCACATTCACCCGCCGCCCGGTCTCCCGTCTCACAATCGAAGCACGCCGCCCGGCGTACCGCGGGGGGCGAGGCGGAAAGGTGAGCACATGAGCGAGACAGCGACCAAGCCGGGCGTCGTGAGCGCCGAGTGGGTGGCCGAGCACCTCGACGACCCGAAGGTCGTCATCCTCGAGGTGAGCGAGGGCCGGTCGGACAGCGGCGTGACGAAGTACGCCGACGGCCACATCCCCGGGGCGATCGAACTCCTCTGGTACCGCGACTTCGTGCAGCGTTTCACCCGCGACCTTGCGACCGCCGAGCAGATCACCGAGCTCCTCCAGGCGGCCGGCGTGAACGACGACTCGACGATCGTCGTCTACGGCGATGGCAACAACTGGTTCGCCGCGTACGGCGCCTGGGTCCTCAAGTACTACGGCGCCCCGGACGTGCGCCTCCTCGACGGCGGCCGCTACAAGTGGGAGAAGGCCGACGGCCGCGAGCTCAGCACCGAGGCGCCCGCGCCCGCGCGAGGCAGCTGGGTCTCGCCGGGACCGGACCCGTCCATCCGCGCATTCAAGGACGAGGTCCTCGAGGTCGCCAAGGGCGAGCGCGAGGGCGTCATCATCGACATCCGCGGCGTCCCCGAGTTCTCGGGCGAGATCGGCGTCGCGCCGGGCTTCGGCGGCGAGGCCGCGGCGAAGTGGGGGCACATCCCCGGCGCGCTCAACTTCCCATGGGGCGGCAACGTCAAGGTGCCGAACGACGGCGGCGACGGCACGTTCAAGGACATCGAGGCGCTCCGCCAGCGCTACGCGGAGCAGGGCGTCGACGGCACGAAGCCGATCTACGTGTACTGCCGCATCGGCGAGCGCGCCTCGCACACGTGGTTCGCGCTCACGCAGCTGCTCGGCTACGACGCCCGGGTGTACGACGGCTCGTGGACCGAGTGGGGCAACTCGGTCGGCACTCCCGTCGAGAACCCGACGCTCGCGGCCTCCGGCGGCTTCTCCGGGCTGTGGGGCGGCGACCAGGGCTGAGGCGACTCGGGCCTCGCTGCGACCGTGGTTGGCGCGGCGGGAGCCCGGCTGAGGCTCATCGGGCTGGTGCTTGCCCACTGAATTGGGGCGTCTGTCTTGCGACAGGCGCCCCATTCCAGTTGGCGGGGGCACCGCCTGGTGCTGGGGTTCTGCCCGCATGCTGGGATTCGGGGCGCGAGTGCCAGCACTGAGCCGGATTCCCAGCACCCGGCCGCGGGACTGCGGGCGGTGCGGCGCCCGGGCGACCGCGGGGCCGCCCCTCAGATGTACCAGAGCGCGGCGGTGTCGACGGCCTTGCCGGCCTCGCCTCGGGCGCGGACCTTCGCGGGAATGCCGACCGCCGTGGAGTCGGCGGGGACGTCCTTGGTGACCACCGCATTCGCCCCGACCGCGGAGCGGGCGCCGATCGTGATGGGTCCGAGGACCTTCGCCCCCGCCCCGACGACGACGCCGTCCTCGAGAGTCGGGTGGCGCTTGACCGCCTCGAGCGCGACGCCGCCGAGCGTCACCCCGTGGTAGAGCATGACGTCGTCGCCGACCTCCGCCGTCTCGCCGATGACGACGCCCATGCCGTGGTCGATGAAGAATCGCCGGCCGATCGTCGCGCCCGGGTGGATCTCGACGCCGGTGAGGAAGCGCGTGAACTGCGACACCATCCGCCCGAGGAAGCGCGCGTGGTGCGTCCACAGCCAGTGGGCGACGCGGTGCGCCCAGATGGCATGGAGGCCCGAGTACAGCAGCCAGATCTCGAAGCCCGATCGCGCGGCGGGGTCGCGGCGCCGCGCCGCGGCGATGTCCTCGCGCACACTCATGGTCTCAAGCCTGCCGTACTCACGATTGGTATTACGCGCGGGGAGGGTCGCGCATTCCTCGGCGGGGCGGGTGGAGGGG
>CAKUSI010000035.1 GCA_934678955.1 uncultured Austwickia sp.
AACGCCGGTCCTGATCAGAGCTACTCGGACTTCAGATCATCCACGGGGAGGTGCGCTCCTTCACGTCACCCCGCCGAGGACCATCCACAGGTTCTGATCATTGCTCGAAGGCCCGTGTGGGTCGGTCGACAACCGTTGAAGTCCCTTGTCGCTCAGCGCGCAGAAGGTACTCCTCAGCATGAGCCCTTGCCACCCCTCAGAGGCACGATTCTGGGGATGGTGGGTCTCAAAGTGGGGTACGACACGACGCGCACCCAGTGCAGCCGGGGCGTCTGTCGACGGGTCGCGAGACGTAGCCCAACAGCACGGCAGCGAGTGCCGATTCGTCACCGTCGAGGTCGCGGCCGCAGCCCCGGTGGACGCTCATGGTCCACCGGGCTGACTCAACGGGCAACCATCGGAGTAGGAAACCACCTCCGCAGTTCCCCCCACTGCGACCCCCATATCCCCTTGTGGCCACGCTCAACCGATACCGTCTTGAGCATCCCTGCTTGTCACCCCAATGTGGCGCTCCTGCAGAGTTGGTCGGTACCAAAGTCGGTACCCAGGTGCGGTGCGGGCACTCGGGCCCGTTGGGCTCCCAAGTCGGCCGCGACGCCGCGGCCGACGCCATCCTGATCGGGCCAACGGATGCGTGGGCACACACAGTGTCCGGCCCGCGGGGGCAGGACTCACCGACGCGTTGGAAGCCGAAGTGCGCAGCCTGCCCGGCCTGATGCGCCACCTCCTCGAAACCGACACATACAGGACGAGGCGCCCCGAACAGCACGAGGACACGACCCAAGAACTCGTGGACGCCCTCGCTCAGCTCAGTACACAGCCAGAGACTTCACAGCCTCGCTGGACGCGGCCTACACCAGCTTGCGCGCTGAGGGCTGCGACCACGAATCTGCTCAACTCCGCTTCTGCCGCCGTGGGCTGCTGTTGGCCGTCACGGTGGATAGGCTCACAGCTGAACGATCAAGGGGGACGTGGTGGCAAGGCGAGCGCGCACGAAGAGACAGGCCAGCGTGATCGCGCCAGTCGAGGCCTCCGCAGAGCTCGTTGCCGACCAGTTGGCTGTCGGGCTCCTGGCGCAGCGGATCCTGGACCCGCAGCGCGAGAGGTCGTTGGTCCTCGTCACTACGGACGCCGGTCAGCAGCAACCGTACGTGCCGGTGGCGGAGCTGGTTGCCCGCACGGGGGGTCGGGCCGACGCTGTGGTGGTGCCCCACCACCTGACGAGCATCCTCAGCGAGCGGCTCAGCCGCTCGCTGAGCGCCTTCAAGGGTGCCTGCCGGGTCTATCCCCCTGGGGACGGCTGGACCAAGGACCCGCAGTTGTCGCCCCTTCGCCTCGGGGATACCCCAGAACGTAGGGCAAGGCTGCTGGACCTATTGGTGGGCGACGTGGACGCCATGGCCTCGAGTCCGCTCCCGGCGCAGCTGGGAGGGCGCGCACCCGCTGGGATCACGCTGGCGACGCCGATGAGCGTCACCGGCTCGGGCATCTCGGGGGCCTTCCGGTTGAGGACTTCGGCCGATGCGGAGGACTTGGCGCACTACCTGCTGGATTCGGAGCGTCCACGCCCCGTGGTGGTGGTGACCTCGGCCGCCGGGCAGCCCGCGCCGTACGTGGCGATGGACGAGCTCGCCGAGAACCTACGGGGGCTGGCCGACCTGTGCGAGATGCCGACGGGACCGCTCAGTTGGGCGTTCACCCGGGCGATGCCGGAATTGTGCGACGTCTACGGTGGCGCCGCCAGGGTGTACCCGCCGGGCAGCGAATGGATCCGGAACCCGTATGCTGCTCCGCTCCGGTTCGTCTACGGGCCTCAGGACGGGCCGGCGGCGGTGGCACAGCTCACGACCGACGCGATGCGGGCCATCCGGGCCGGTGGGTCTTTCGGCGCTCCCGTCCAGGGGGCGGTGGCCGTGCAGGGAGAGTTGCTGGGCGTGACCGCTGGCCGCGGGTTGGTCCAACTCACGCGCGGGGCCTCCGGGATGGGATCGGTGTGGACCAACCTGGTCGCCCCGGGCGTGGACGAGGCCCGCGTCCTGAGTCGGGGGATGATCGTCCACGGAACCCTGGACACCGACAGTCGCCGGATCGATGTCTCACCGATGCTGGTACCGGCCAAGGACGCCTTGGCGGACTACCAGGTGGGCAGCACCGTCCTGGCGGTGGCCAGATCGGTGGAGCGATCGCTGTGTGTGGTCGAGTTGCTTCCCGACTTCCCGGTCAGCATCGGAGCGGACGGCGTGGTCATGACCTCCCGGCAGGTGGACCTGCGCACCCTTGTCAGCGAAGGTGAAGTGCTGGTGACCCGGGTGCTGGCCCGGGGCGAATCCCCCGAGGACTGGCAGCTGTCGCTGGTTGAGGTCAGCGCGGACGATGTTCCGCTCAGGGCGCCCTCCATCCTGAACGGGGGGCCCTCATGGCTCGTGTCGCCAGTCGAGGATGACGACGCACTGGTGAGCGTCATCGCCCAGGCACCCGCCGTGGCGGTTGCACCGGCAGTGGCCCCCCACCACCCCGGAAGGCGCCGACACCAACCCCGCCACCCGCTGAGGGCGCTCACACGGACACCCAGGCTCTAGCGTCGCTGACGATCGAGCGGGACGCCCTCCTGCAGGAACTCCAGCGCGAGCGGGATGCCGCCGAGCGGGCCCGCAAGGAGCTGGAGGCGCTGCGCACAGCGGTGCGCCAACAGACCCGCCAGAGCGAGAGGCTCCAGGCACGCCTCACCCGGACCGAAGGCGAACTGGGACGCTCGATCAACGACGCGGCCCTTTTCAGCGACCCGATCAGGCAGTTGATCTTCGAGGTGGAGCTGGCGTGGGCACGGCGCGTGCCCGCCGAACAGAAGGACAGCCTGCCCCTGACGCCCTGGACCGTGGGTCAGGACTTCTTCCCCTCGTGGGACCAGGTGGAAGGAGTGGCGCGGTCGAAGGTCGTGGACGTCATCGTCGAGGTCCTCACCGGGCGCGTCTACGACCTCGTCGGCCTGGAGGCCCACCAACTGCGCTCAGGAGCTGGCGGCGACGACCCGCCGCGCGTGCGTGAGGACGGCGCCACCTGCTGGCGCGTGTCGCTGCAGGTCAAGACCCCCTCAGCTCGGCGGCTGCACTACTGGCTCCTCAACAACGGCGCCATCGAACTCTCCAGCATCAGGCTCCACGACGACATGCGCCCCTGACGGGCCCCGGCCCCAGCCACACCGGCGGGGGCCCGGGAGGCGGCGGTGGGCAGAGTCAGGTCAGCACCGCTCGAACACCTCCCGGACACGGTTTGCATTCCTTCAGCGCAATGCCGAACGAAGGAGAGAGAGCCATGTGCACCGTCGAGTCCTGCACCACCCGCTACCGCTTCGTCATGGAAGAGCTGCTGGGCATGCCCTGCCGTGTCACCACGGACGAGCGGACCCACCGGTTGATCTTTGAGCTCGGATCGCTGTGGTGCACCATCCCCATCCGCGCCCCGTACGACCCGGAACTCGCCGTCGTCGAATGCTGTCTGCCGCACCCGCCCGGGCTGGACGCAGGCGCCCTCATCCGTTGCGCCCACCGCGTGACGGAGCGGGTGCTGCTGTGTCAGGTCGTCGTCCGCGATGACCACGTGGTCCTGCGCACCGCCAGTGTCGCGGCCGCGGCCGACCTCCTTCCCTCGGAGGCTCAGCTCGCGGCGGTTCTCCCTCGCCTCCGGGGCGCACTCCAGACGGCTCTGACCGCCTGGCACGAAGAGACGTCGTTCGAGCAGGTTCTCGCCGGCTCGGAGGACACCCCGATCTCCGACGACACCGAAGGGAGGTGAGACCCATGACTCCTCCTCGCTGCGTCGTGTGTGGTGGCAGCGGAGTGTGCCCCAGCTGCAAGGGCCGGGTGACGACCCGCTGCGTCTGCTCGGGCGGACGCTGCATGCGTTGCCATGGCAAGGGCATCGACCCCTCCAACCGCTGACCCACAGCGCCGCCCCGAACGGGGCCACCACCATCGAAGGGCGTCCGGCAAGACCGGACGCCCTTCGTGCGTCCCGCATCACCACCATCGTCACACCCGATCCTCACACGAAGGGGCACCACCATGTCCGAATCCCCCCTCCAGTCGATCCGCTACGACGCCCACGGCGTCCCGCACCCCCCGGAGTGCCTGACCCGCCGTGAGAGGTTCGCCCTCCTGTGGGCCGGCCTGCGCGACCGCACGCACTACCGCCGGATGGACCCCACCGACCACACCGAGCTGACGCTCCGGCTCGTCACCCAGTGCCAGGCCGGCGTCACGGCGGTCCACCAATGGCAGACGAGGCGGCACCTGGAACTCACGCAAGAGCTGCGCGGCCTGCAGGCGACGCTCCAGGCCCAGCCCCCCACGCGCCTGCAGCAGCGCCTCCGCTCCGAACTGGCGACATTGGACGCCGGAGGCCGCGTCTCTTGGGCGCAGGACAACCGACGCGCCGCCGCGGTCGCCGCGCAGGCGTCCCGACTCGCCGCCGCCCAGGGGGAGGCGACGGTCAGGCTCGCCCACATCGAGTCCGAGCTGGCGCACCTGCCTCGCATCGCTGAGGAAGCCCGCGGGCGATGGGCCGCCGACCTGCACGAACGGATCATGATCTACGCCCGTTTCCGCAGCTCCCGCATCGCCCCCGCCCAGCTGATCGAAGCCCTGGCACCCGCCTCCCTCGTCATCCCCGCCCCCAACTACGCCTGACGAACTCCCTACAGAAAGGTCCCTGACATGTTCGGAAACCACCGGCGCACCCTGCTCGCCCTCGCGATGGCAGCACTCGTGCTCCTGGCCGGCAGCCTCACCGCCTGCACGCAGCCCGGGACGTCATCCACCACGTGCGGCAACATCGACGCCACGGGCGTGACGAGCATCGCCGTCATCCAGGGCAACCGGCAGAACACGTTGACGACACCCCCCGCCCAGGTGCTGTGCTTCGTGGAGCGGCAGCCGCAGGCCGCCCTGCACGGGGTGATCATCATCCCGGACGGCATCGGCCACCGCGTCGCATGGGAAGGGCGTTGGACGCCCGATCCCGAGCATCCCAAGTCGGAGAAGCTCGCGCTCGGCGAGTTCCAGCGCGGATTCGCCGACGCCTTGGCCGCCCCGGCCACCCAGCCCGAGGCCAACCAACTTGAGGCGGTGGTGGCCGCAGCCAAGGCACTCCGCTCCGACACCGGCCGTCGCCTGCTCGTCATCAACGACAGCCTCGTCCAGACGACGGGACGCCTGCCGCTGCAGAACGGCTACCTGTACGCCGACACGGCGGCGGTCACCGACGAGCTCCGCGGGTTCCTGGACCAAACCTCCGTCGACCTGACCGGAGTCGAGGTCGTCTTGATGGCCTCCGGCACGGCGGCCGGCACCCAAGGTGAACTCGACACCGAGACCCAGGCCAAGCTGGTCGGCCTGTGGACGGCGGTGCTGGCCTCTCGGGGTGCCACCGTCACCGAGTACACAGGACGCCACTTCGAGCCTGTTGCCGCCCGTGACCTGCCCGAGGTCAGCGCCGTCGTGTTCAAGGCGCCCGAGCCGCCGTCCATCCCCTGCGCGGCGCGGCTGGGCGAGGAAAAGGTCGGCTTCGTGCCCGACTCCACCGCCTTCATCGACCCGGCGGCGGCGCGGGACACGATCACGAGAGTTGCCGGCGAACTCGCCGCCTGTCGGGGTGAACTCTCGGTCATCGGGACGACCGCATCAGGCGGCGACGCGGCCTACCGCAAGCGACTGTCGCAGGGCCGGGCGGAGGCCGTCCGGACCCTGCTGGCCGAGGTGACCGGACGGCCAGCCGACACCATCCCCGCCATCGGGGTCGGGATGGACTCCGAGTACTACATCCACGACCGCCGTCCCGACGGGAGCATGGACGCCGTCACCTCCCAGCTGAACAGGTCGGTCATCGTCCTCGTCCGGTGACGGACGCGGTTTGCATTCCTCTGGCGGTGGGGCCACCTCGGCCCCACCGCCGGCACACTTCAGAAGGGGATCACCACCATGACCATCGACGCGCGCCCCTGGGAGATCAACGGAGCGGAGGGGCCCACCGTGCGACGCGAGCCGACCCTGGCCGACCGCAAGGCGCAGGCCCAGCAGGACGCCGAACGTGACGTCAGCCACCACATCGCCGACGCCGACAGCATCATGATCCGCGACGGAAGCATCGTCGGCGAGACCGCCATCGCGCTCCAAACCACCGAGCTCCAGCACGCGGCCGCGCTCAAGCAACGCCAGGCGCGGGCCACCGATGAGCAGTTCATCCGGAAGGCCCAGGCCGAGGGGGTCGACGGGACGGCCATCGGGGAACTCGAACGCCAGGTGGCCCAACGCCAGGAACAGCGCCACAAGGTCGCGGCCGAACGCCAACGCTCCGTGGACGTGCTGACCGGGGCGACCCCCGACCCGTGGGGGCGCGTGCTCACCGGGGACGTCCCGCAGGCGAAGGGCATCGTCGCGCTGAAGTGGCGTGAGTGGCTACTCGTCGGAGTCATCGGCCTCATCGAGGCCGCCCCCGGCTTCGAGACCGCGCGCATGCTGCTCGACTCGTCCAACCCGGTCATCGCCACGGCGCTCTCGCTCATGTTCGCGGTGGTCCTGTTCGGCTTGCCGCTGGCCATCGGCCTCACCATCCGGGGACCGAAGAGCCCACTGGAGGACAAGACCCGTGCGCAACGACGGCGCCGCATCGGCACCGTGGCACTCCTGACCACCGCATGGCTGGCAATCATCCTGGCGCTGTCGCTGGCCCGTCGGGACGACGTGAGCGCCGCGATCGATGCCGGCGCACCGACATTCGACCTGATGACCGGCTTCCTGGCGGCACTCTTCCTGGCGACGGGCCTGATCATCGCGACGATCCACGCACGCTCGAACCCGCACCAGGAGTCCGTGGCCAGGTACAACAAGACCCTGGCCGGGATCGACCGTGACATCGAGAGGCTCAACTCCCGCATCGCACGCAGCGAGGCCCTGGTCGACATGCACCGCATCCAGCTGCAGGCAACCCAGGATGCCTTCCGATACCACATCGATGAAGTGCTGCCCGCCCAGGACGAGGAGGTACGGGAGACCTACCGGCGCGAGTTCATCCGGCTGTCCGAGGACGCCCAGGTCACGGACGCGGCCATGCTGCCGCACCTCCCCCGCGACCCGGCCGTGGGGCCGGTCCCCGAACCGGCCCCCGAGCCCGGCACCTTCGCCGGGACGGAGGATTGAGCCACCATGAGGTTCTGGACGTGGTTCCTCCGGCCCCGCACGGTGGACGCGGGGCTCTGCGCGACCTGCGGCACCGAACTGACCGTTTGCCCAGACTGCCGGGGCGACTGGCAGGGCCGGCATTGCCAATGTGGCCTCGGCCACCTGTGCCGGGTGCACGGCCGACACCACCGCTGACCCGCTGCCCACCAGCGGGCACCACTCACCCACCCAGATCCACCAGATCTCCCCGACCCCACAGAAAGGAGGTGAACCACCATGCTCGCTGCCCCTCTCAAGGGTGCCGACATCGAGGCCGAGGACTGGCCCGAAGGCACCTTCCACAGCTGACACCGACCCCGTCGGCCGGAGCCCACGCTCCGGCCGACGGCCATTAACCGGCCACTTCGCACCTTTCAGGCGACGCGCACCCTAGGGTGTCTTCTGGCGACGAGACCAGGAGGCACGGGTGGCGCAGCGACACCGGGAGTCGTGTGCACGGCTGCTGAACCGGGATGATCCGCGCAGTGTGCCTGCCGTAACCGAGTCGGCCCTCGCACTGGTGGGACTGACGGCGACCGACTGGGCGATCGAGCAGCGTTGGGGCCTCCAGGGCATCACCGTGGCCTGGCAGGCGGACGTCTCGTGCAGGGTCCTGCACGGTGACGCCGATCTGGGCGAGTTCCGGCTCCTGCTGCCGTGGCTGCTCGACGACAAGGCGTGGGCGGCAGCCCCCGCATCCCTCACCTTGGGCCGCCATGACGGGCTCTATCTCGGACGGCCGCTGGTGCCCGTCGCGCAGTGGCGCGACAGCTTGGGCGTCCACGTCAACTGGCGGCCCGGCAACACCGGGATCGACCCGGAGTGGAGCGTCGACGACACCCCGCGAGCGACTCTTGTCGTGGTCCCCGACCACGGCGGCGGCCTGTTCTGCTCCGGCCGGGCGAAGCGGCTGCGCCCGGTGTGGCCGCGCACGTTCACCGAGTTGCTGGCCGCGCCGACCGACAGCCCTTGGGTCTGGACGGCTGCGGGCGCCTTCTCACGCGGGCGGGCCGAGGAGACCCTTGCCGCGTTCGCCCCCGCCCTGGGGGACCCGTTGAGGGCGGATGCCGCCGCCCTGGCTGCCCACGCGCGCGCGTTGATCGAGGCCGACCTGGCCGAGCGGCAGCAGGGCGATCGGGACGCGTTCGGCGACGCCCAGAAGTACGCGCCCGGCCGGTCCGTCCTGCGCTGGTGGGGCGACCACGTCACCGAGGCGGTGGCCATCGGCCTCGGTTCGGCAGTTCGTCGCCTCGACGCCGACCGCTTGCCGGACGCCGACGTGGGCGGCTGGCTGGGCAGGCGTGTGCAGCGCTTCATCGACACCCGCTTGCACCCGGACGCCGGCCTGCTGCTCCCCGCGACCGCCCAGAACACCCTGGCGGCGGTCGAACAGCAGCGTCACGTCACGACGTTCGGTCCCTATGGCCTCAAGCCACCCGTGCGTGGCAGCCTCGACCTGCGTGACCTGCACCCCGGCTGGCGCGGGACGCTGTGCCCCGTCCACACCCCCGAATCCGAGAACATCGCCCTGCAGCGCCACCTGGCACTCGGCCGGTCGGCCCCCCACGAGAGCCTGGCCGACGTCAGCTGGAGCGCCGCCCTGATCCCGTACCTCAACCATGACGAGCAGGCCCGGGCGATCCTCGCAGCCAAGAACCTCAAGCAGTCGGTCCCCTTGGTGGAACCCGAGATCCCCCTGGTGCGCACGGGCGCCGAACAGGCAATCGCCGAGGCAGCCGGCGTGCTGCTCGCCCCGTTCGCGGCCACAGTGCAGTCGGTCGGGCCGTCCAGCATCACCTTGGCCCCACGAACAGGCCCCGCGGTGGTGGTGCCCTTCGGCCCCGCGGACGCCGAGGTCGCCGACCTGGGTGGATCCTGGGTCGTCCGCCCCCAGGTCGGGGACCGCGTGCACGCAGGTAGCGTGCTCGCCCACGCACCCGACGTCCGGTTCGAGAAGGATGCGTCCGGTCAGGAGACGCCCCACCTGGCGCTCGGCACGAACCTGATGGTCGCGGTGACGCCTTGGCACGGCCTCAACTTCGAGGACGCGATCGTGCTCAGCGAGTCGGGTGCCGCGAAGCTCGCCCACCCCCGGCGGACGACCCTCCGCGACGACCTCGAACCCGGGGAGTGGGTGGACGTCCTCACCGGGGCCGGAGACAGCGTGGCTGCGGGGCAGGTCATCGCAACAGTCCGCGACTTCGAGGGACGCCGCCTGCGTGGCATCCACGCCGAGGTCGACGGCACGATCGTGCGGCTGGGAACCGACGCCATGACCGGCCGGTTCTCGCTGACGATCGCGGGCGTGGCCGCCATCGAGCCGGGCGACAAGCTCACCAACCGGCACGGCGGCAAGGGCGTCGTCTCACGGATCGTCCCGGACGCCGACATGCCCCGGCTGCCCGACGGCACGCTCGTCGACGTCATCGTGAGCCCCTGCGGCATCGTGCGCCGACTGAACATCGGGCAGGCGCACGAGATGGCGGCCGGGCTCGCGGCCCTGCTCTCGGGCGGGTGCAGCGTCCTCGCGGGCCGCCGCCTGGCGGACCGGGACGGTATCGCCGCCCGCCTCGACGCCCTGGGCGCCCCGGGTGGACGACTGCCGTTGAGCTTGGCCGGCTCCCCGTTGTTCGACGGGAACCCGGTGCTGGTCGGGCCGCAGTACTACCTCAAACTCAACCACTTCGCCGAAGCCAAGCTCTCAGCACGCGGCCGAGGCAGGGTGAACCCCATCACGGGGCAGCCCACACGGGGGGCGACCGTCCGCGAGGGACGGCGCATCGGGTCGGCCCAGCGCCTGGGCGAGATGGAGTTGTGGGCGTTGCAGGCCAAGTCCGCAGACACCTTGCTCGATGATGCCTTGTGGGAGCGCGGCGCCGAGCGACGTTCGCCCGTGCGGCCGGCGTTCCGCAGCGCGTGCGCGCATCTGGCCGCCGCGGGCTACCTCGTGTCGGTGGCACCTGACGACGACCTCGACGACAACCGGCCTGGGCGCCCACCCACCGATGCCGAGTGTGTCGACGCCCAGGCCTTTCGGGTGACCGCCTCCGACTGGGAGTTCCTGCGCCCGCTCACAGCCGAGGACATCGCTGTCGCCCGCCGGGCTGAACCCGGCACCCTGCCAGCCTCCCTCGATCCGCGGCGGCACCCGTTCCATGCGGCGTCGTTCGCCGCCCCGGACGAGGCGTTCTCCCTGACCCGCTGCTTCCGCCTCCCGGTTGCCTACCTGCCCGGGCTCCGGGTCCCGACCACGAGCGAGGTGACGGTCCCCGCTCCGGGGCCCACCCCGGATGGCCCACCGCAGGAGGTGCTCGTGGGCCGCAAGGCCATGCGGCGACTGCTGCACCTGGCGGGTTTGGTCCGCGGCGTCCTGGCGCACGCATCTTATCCGGCCGCCGATCCCGACGGCGCCACGATCGTCCGGGTGTGGACGGCCGTGGCCGCGGCTTGGTTGCAGGAGGCGGACTCATCCCCGCCCAGGGACGGGTTCTGGACGTGGAAGCGGGTGGCCGATCTGGCACCGGGCGAGGACGCCGCCACCACCGGCTGGGAGCCTGCCGCAGCCTCGCTCGCGTACCTCCTCGACCTTTGGTCGACCAGGCTGCCCATCCTCCCGGCCGGCTACCGGACGATCGGGCGGGACCGGCTGGACGTCCTGTACCAGCGCCTCGCGAGCGCACTCGGGCTTGCAGGAAAGTCGCCACTGGACATCGCCCATGTCCTCGGCCTCGTGCACAGCATCATCGGTGGGGCGGACGCCGACGACCCGGTGCTCGCCTGTCCCCCGCCCCGCGGAGTGCTGCACGAGGCCACCTCGTTGACCGCCCGACTGGGCGGCAAGCAAGGGCTGCTGCGCCACGACCTGTTGGGCACGAGCACGTTCGGGTCGGGCCGGGGAGTGATCGTGCCGGATCCGGGGCTGCCCATCGACGCGGTGGGACTGCCCGAGCGCCTCGCCGACGTCTTGCTGGGGAGCCCCGACGCTGCCGATCCCACCGCGTCGGTCGTCTACGTCATCCGCCAACCCACCCTGCGCCCCGCCAACGTCATCGCGCTGCGAGGACGCCGGGTCCCCGGACACGCCGTGCGGCTCCACCCCGACCTCTGCGAGCCGCTGGCCGGCGACTTCGACGGCGACACCGTGGCCGTCCACCGGCCCCGGGACCCGGCGGCGCGGGCCGAGGCGTGGCGTCTGTTCTCACCGGCGGCGTCGCTGATCAACCCGGCCAACGGCCAGCCAATGGTGAAGCAGGACCTGGACCTCGCACTCGGGCGCGAACTGCTGCGCGTCCGAGGCGAGGACGCCGCCTCGCCCGCCGACGTGGTCGCCGCGGCGCCGAGCCGTGAGGAGGCCCTCGGCCCGCTGGCCGAGCGCCAGGGCGAACTCTGGGCTGCGGCCACCGGCTGGAGCATGAGCTTCATCGACCTGCCGACGCGTCCCGAGTCGGCCCAGGACGCTGGCGACGCCGACCCGCTCAGCGCCGCCCTGGACAACGCCGCCCCCGGCACCGCGCTCGGCGACCTGGCCACCCTCCACCGCGCCGGTGCGGCGGGCAAGCTGCCCGCGCTGCGCCAGCTGCTGGTCGGCCGGGGCCGGCAGGTCGCCTTTAACCCACACCTCCCGCCGCCCGACATCGACGGCAACTACCTGGACGGCCTCACCGACACCGACTTCTTCCTGGGGGCGCGCGCCAGCACGGCGCGGCTGGCCGAGAAGAAGCTACTCACCCCCGCGGCCGGCGGGCTGACCAAACTCCTCGCGGAGATCGCCTACGAGGTGGAGGTCCCTCTTGGGGAGTGTGGACAGCCCGGCGTGCGGACGCCGCTGACCTGCGGGTTCGAACGTCCCTGTGCCACGTGCGTGGGCACCCTGCCCGACGGCACGAATGCCCGGGCGGGCGACCGGATCGGACTGGCGGCGGCCATGCTGGTCGGCGAACGCTCGACCCAACTCGCGATGAAGACCTTCCACGGCGGCGGAACGTCCACCATCGACCTGCCACAACTGCGGGCACTGCTCGGGTACGGAAGCAGCACCGTTCTGGCCGAGATCGCCGGTGTGCCGGGTGTACTCTCCCTCTCCGGCTACCTCGACCTCGCCGCCCAACGGCTGGCCCCCTCGTCTGGGCTCCTGCCGACAGTCGCCGAGTTGGCTCCTGCCCTCGAGCAGGTGGTGGAGCGAGCGGTCGCCGCTTTCGGCGGAGCGGTCGACGGCGTGTACGTGCGGGTCCTGCTCAAGCAGCTCGCCGAGGTGTGGCGCGACGGCCCCGGCCCCGGGCTCACTGGGCGGGCCAAGCGGCGCGGCCGCGACCCACTCGTCGAGGCCACCATCCACGGAAGCCCGCCATCCCTCGCAACGCCGCCGGGAATCCTCCGGCAGCACCACCGCATCGACCTCATCCTGGGCAGGAAGAAGGGGGGGTCGTGAACGGCACGGGACCAGGACTCGAACGGGCCGCCACCGCTTCGACAGCGACGCGCACGGCCGCCGACACGAGGACCAAGGTCGCGCCGACGGCGACCCAGACGGCGATGCGCTCCCTCCTGCACGAGACCCACGACGGCCCAGGCCTCGTCGACGTGCCCACCGACCCGCACGTCGATGACGGGCCGCCGGACGGCGACCTCCCCGAACTGCTGTGGGCCGATGACCTCGACACGGACGACCCCGAGCGGAAGCAACCCCCTCCTCGCGCCAGCGTGACGGCCCTGCCGAAGATCCGCTGGTGGGTGGACGGCTCGGACCAGATCCATTGGGGGACCCGGACACCGAGGGTCGGCCGGGGTGCGGTCAACCGCAGGGCGATGGCGCGGCACGCCGCCGTGCTCGACGCCCTCGCCCGAACGATCGCCACCTCGCCCCAGCTCCAGGGCGCCGTCCGTGCGCCCGGCATGTGGGAGGCGCTCCTGGCGTTCCGCGAGACGCCTGCGATCAGCCTGCTCGACCAGTCGACGGGCCGGGAACCGACCACGGACGGCACGAACCTGAGCCACCTGCGCTCGACCGTCCTCGCATTCCCGTGGGGCCTGACCAACCTCGGTACCCTCACCAGCCTCGCACCCCGCGGCAACTCGGTGCCCGCCATCGAGCTTGCCCTCGAGGTGGCACGCCTGATGGCCGACCCCGAGCACCCCGAGCGGCTCACAGTCGACGCCGACAAGCGCGTGCTGGCCGAACTGACCGATCTGGCCAAGTCGGCCGCTGAACGGTCCGGCCTGCAGGCAGACTCCGGGAGACGACTGCTGCCGCAGCTCCATCGCCAGCTGAGTGGCATCCTGGCGCGTCCGGCGGCGGTGTGGTCGCTGCGCTCGACCCTGGTGGACGACTGGCGGGCTGCCACGCTCGCGCTCTCCCCCGGCAGGGAGTACGTCACCGTGATGGCGGTGGCCGGCGCGTTCGACGACCTGCTGGTTCCCCGTTGGCACGCCATCCGAGAGGAACGAACCTGACATGCCGACCGCGCTCGTCGTGGGCAAGGTCCCCGAGGTCATCACCCAGACGCTCCTCGGCCTCTCCTACTCGGTGAAGGAGTGCCGGCCCAACGATCCGGTCGACGTCGGTGGCGACATCGCCGTCGTGCACGAGGGCGAACTGTCGGGCGACATCGAGAGGTGGCTGGCCGGACTGTACGGCGCAGGCGTGCCCATCGTGTACCACGCCGATGCCTTCGAGACCACGCGGATCGTCCGTCGCCTGATCCGCTTCGAGGCCACCCACTTCCTGGAGGGCGCCGCACCGTCCCCCGAACAGGTCGAAGCCGCCCTGCTGCACTTGCAGGACAGGCAGGTCGACCTGAGGGACGGCGACTTCGTGCTCGGCACCTACTGCCCCCCCGCGAGCGACGGATCCCTGCAGGGCACCAGCGCCGCCTACGAAGGACGCCGGTTGCTCTCCATGGTCTCGCCGTGCATGGGCGACCTGGTCCGGGATGTGCTGTTCGCGGTGCGCAGCATGGCCCTCGAACCCGATGGCTCGCCGCTACCAGAGCCCCCGTTCGACCCGCACGACCTCGTCCCCAGCCGGCTCGCGACGGCCAAGGAGGGCCAGGAGGCCACCCTCGACAACCGGAGCGGGAAGCCCAGGCTCTCCGACCTCTACGGCGCCCCCAAGGACGATCGGTCGCGGACCCTGCTGGGCGGAACGCCCCAGGCGATGGCTGGGGCACGCAACATGCCACCGCAGTCACGCCTTGCCCTCATCCGCGGGGAGAGCGGCAGCGGCAAGACGCTGGCCGCCACGTTGATGTGGCAGGGCTTCGCCGACACCACCAGGTGGGCTCGCGACAGGGCGGAGAACATGCCGTTCGTGCGGGTCAACTGCGGCGGCATGACCGTCGACAACTTCGATCACCAGATGCTCGGCACGGGACCGAGCATCTTCACCGGCGTGCGATCGAAGGTGGGTCACTTCGGTCGGGCCGACTACGGCGTACTCTTCCTCGACGAGTTCGGCGACCTGTCCGCCGCCGCCCAATCGCGCTTCAAGCCCCTCCTGGACGACCTCGTGATCGACCCGCCCGGACTGTTCCCCTACCCGCTCCACACGCGCGTGCTGGCTGCCACGAACGTCGAACTGGAGAGCGCAGCGCGCGGATTCCAGCACGACCTGCTGCGCCGGTTCCGCATCCAGATCACGGTGCCCGGACTCAACGCCCGCACCCGGGTCGAGTTGCTGCAGCAGATCGACTACGTCGCACAGCTACCAGCCCTGAACCCGCGGGAGTTCGGCGTGCTCCGCGTCCAGGCCATCTCGGCCGAGGTGGTCAGGAAGCTGCTCCAGCACGACTGGTCGCATGGCAACTTCCGCGAGCTGCAGGAGGTCGTCCAGAGCGCCGTGGGCGCCGCCGCCAAGCGAGGCTCCCGGACGGTGGAGGGGCGCGACCTGACCTTCAGCCCCAAGAGCAACCCCGGCGACGAACGAGTGGTGAACGTGCGCGACGCAACCCTTGGCGAGGGACGCCAGGTGATCGACGTGGCCGCCCGTCACGACCTCGTCCAAGCGTCACGGCTGCTGAACCGTCCCATCTACCGCCTGCCAACGGGGGTCGAGATCGTGCTGACCGGAGAAGCCGTCCTGAGGCACCGGGCAGACAGCACCCCTGAGGGTGAGGCGCCGCCCAGCGGCCGAGGCAAGGCCGGTTAAGGCGAGCGGGGGCGCCACCAGGGGCACCCCCGCCCTTGCACCAGTCACCTTCACCTCGGTGCGAACGTGCCCGTGGTGACGTAGCCCACGGTGGCCTCGGCCCACACCCGCATCACCTTGATGAGCCCGTCCACCGTCCGCGGCTCCGGGTCCCAGCAGATGTAGTACCCGTGGCGGTCCATGAGCCGGTGCACGGTGGCGCTGCCCGAGGGACGCGAACCGTACGACGGCTGGTGGGTGATGTAGGCCCGATAGCGGCCCCCCGGCAGCCGCACCGCGACGAACCGGAAGATCCCCCCACCGGACGCCTTGTACTCCACGTAGGTGTTGACCGGCAACTGCTCGCGCGTCGGGTCGAAGGCCGACACCTGGAAAGCCTTGGACACGCGCCGGTGCGCGGTGGACACCCGATCGGACGCGTACACCATCACGCCACCCCCACGTCCCGTCGGCCGGCGAGGCCACCGAGACCGCCGCACTCGGGACATCCGGGTTTCGGTGTCAGCGGCGTCCACAGCGTCGTGTCGAGTTGCACGGCGCCGCGCAGGTGCGGCTCGAGCCGCTCCTCGAACAGCCGGAACACCGGCAACCCAGTGGCCGCCTCCACCTCCGGGCGCAGCTTCAGCACCCCGATGGGCCTGGAGGCCAGCGCCTCCACCAGCGCGTCGGCGGGCCCGGCCTCGGTGGTGGCGAACCGGCCGGTGCCGCCGCCGTAGCGCGACTGCAACAGCAGCAACGTCACCCTCGTCTTGAGCGCGTTGAGCCGCGACGTCGCCCAGATCTCCGCGCCCACACTGGTGACAGGGTTGTCCCCGCCGGCCTCGTAGTGGGCGTAGCGGCGCCCCACCCAGCACCTGTGGCAGGCCGTGGAGATGCCCGGCGCGACGAACGCGACCGCCCCGGCCGTCGCGTTCGCGAAGAGATCTGCGAACACCACCGGCAGCCCCTCAACGAGCCCGAGGTGGGCAACGAACGCGTTGGCCGGGTGACTGTCGGTCCACGCGCCGAGCAGGGTTCGCGACGGTGCGCGCCCGCCCAAGCGCCCGTACAACAGTTGCTCACGGCCGGGAGCGGCCGCGAGGGCATCCTCCACTCGCAACGGCAGGGCCACGACGACGGCGTCCGGGTTGATGTCGCGCAGCGCCATGGCCGTGACGACGGCCTTGCCGAGGCCCACCTCGCTGCGGCGGACGTGCTGGGTGGCCAGGTTGGTGGGCTCGTAGACGTCCGGGTCGAGGAGGACGAACTGGCCGACCCCGCAGCGGGCCAAGTCTTCGAGCGCCGAGCGCGCGCCGCCGATGCCGGCAGCGATCACCCGGGCGTCCCTCAGTGCGCCGAGGTCGAGCGAGCCCCGGACGCGGCCCAGCCAGCTCTCGTCGGGCTCGGACACGACCTCCATCCGGGCAGGCTCGACATGAGCGGGCGCGCCCGCGTCCCCTGCTCGCGCGACCCACCAATGGATGGCGAAGTGCCCGGTGTCGGGGACGGTCTGGAGGATGGGGAGGAGCAGGTCGGTGCGCTTCTTGAAGGCCATCAGCTGTGCCGCGTACGCGCGATCGGGTCCCGAGGGCGTGGTGCCACCGGCGGGGTGGGAGTGCGCGAACCCGACGAACGCCAGGTCGTGGCGTCGCGTCAGTTCGAGGTCGAGCGCCTTGGCGAAGGCGAGGTCGGGCGAGTAGGTCACCGACGTAGCGTGCGACCCTGCGTCGAACTCGGCGGCACGAACGACGCCCGCCCGGTCGGCGAACAGGATCGCGCCGGATTCGGCTGGGCGGGCGCCGATGGTTGCCTCCAGGGTCGCCAGGGCCGAGGCCGCGACCTTGATCACGGGAGACTGGCCGGTTGGGCCGGTGGTGGGCCGGATGAATGGGATGTGCATGGCTCTTCCTTCCGCCGCGCGGGGTGCGCGTCACTCGGTTCCTGCAAACGGCATCCGCACCCACCGGACGCGGTTTGCACCCACCGGGTGCCAGCACCACACCGAAAGGAATCCCCATGGACCGCCTTCGTCCCAAGCCCGCCAACCAAGCCGATCTGGACGTCCTCGTCCCCGGCCCCGGCGTGCATCGCCACCTGCTCATCGATGGTTCGTACTCCTTCCGCTACCCCGCGGGCACGGTGCCCGCCACGGGGTGGGTCAGCATCCTGCACCGCGCGTCCGGCGAGCTGGTCCTGCAGGTCGACCGGGCGCGCAACCCCCGTCTGCGCGGCCACGTTGCCGAGCTCTTCCAGCGCGGCCGGCTGTCCTTCGGCTCAGGGAACGAACTGGCCTCGTTCCTGACGACCGAGCTGGCCGGGCAGTTCGGCGTCACGGCGGGCCCGGTGCCAAGCCCGGCGCCGGCAACGGGGCCGGTGCCCGCGGCTGTGCCGGAGGTGGCCCTCGACGAGGTCGCGGCCCATCGGAAGGCCCGGGCCACGAACCCCACCGCGGCGGAGCTGACCGCGCACCTCACCCGCCGGATCGTCGGGCAGGACGAGGCGCTCCAACGCATCGCCGGAGGGGTCGCCCGCCAACTGCGCAAGCCGGCTCCGGCCAGCCCCTACTCGGCGCTGCTGATCGGCCCCACGGGGGTCGGCAAGACCGAGGCGGCCCGGCAGCTCGGGGTGGCCCTCTCCACACGGCTTCCGGACGCCGCCTGGTCGACCCTCGTAATCGACTGCGGCGAGCTCACCGGCACCGACCAGCTGAACCGGGTGCTGGGTGCCGCCCCCGGCTTCGTGGGGTTCGACCAGGGCTCACCGATCACCGAGGCGCTGGCCGGCGGGCCCGCCGTCCTGGTGTTCGACGAGGTCGAGAAGGCCCATCCTGCGCTGTTCAACCAGGTGTTGCTGGGCCTGTTGGATCGTGGGCGCTTCTCGATTCCCAACCCGGGCCGCGGGATGGC
Source organism: uncultured Austwickia sp. (assembly GCA_934678955.1). Next base: position 18,243 of record CAKUSI010000035.1, read on the forward strand.
GCGGGAGGCCGATGCTCGATCGAGCGTCGTCCTGATGACGTCCAACCTGGGCGTCGAAGACCTGCGTCCTGGCCTCGGACCCGCAGCCCTCCGCGCCCACCTGCGGGCGCACGGCATGCGGCCTGAGCTGGTGGGTCGGATGACCGACGTCGTCCAGTTCGGACACCTGGACGACGACGCCCTGGCCCGGGCCGCGGCCATCGCCACCCAGGACCTGATGGCCGAGTTCGGCCTGAACGCCGACTCCATCCACCCTGCGCACATCGCCTCCTGCCTCGACGAGTTCGACCCGCGCACCGGCGTCAGGGGCCTGCGGGTGGCGGCCGAACAGCGCTTGCAGTCGTCGCTGAACGACTTGGTCGATCAGGGCGCCTCCGGCCCCGTGCTCATCACTGCCGACCGAGTCGAACCATCGCCCCGGGCGCGCACGGCCTGACCGCCCACCCTGTGGCCCGCACCGCGGGCCACAGGGACCTCAACCGCTTTCCAGCCGGGGCTCGGCCCACTCCCAGGCGATGCCGTACGCCATGCCCGGGTGCGGCGACGCGAAGGTGACCCCCACCCGCGGGTCGTCCAGGTCGATGGCCGGGCCTCGGGAGCTCGGTGAGGCGATGAGCGACGGGACGACGGCGTTGAGGACCCAGGCGCGGGAGGCAAACGGCGGGGTCCCGAAGTCGACGCTGACCCGAAGGTGGTCGTGGCGCCGGACGGGCGCAGCCACCAGGTAGGGCTGCATCATCCGCACCGACGACAGGCGAATCCCCAGTTTCGTCTGCCGGCTCTCGCCGGCCCGGAGCGGTTCGGCCAGGGCGATGGTGACTCCCCACGAGCCCGGCCCCAGTGTGTCGACGGAGACCGAGCTGCCGCCATCGAGCGGCAGGCACGTCACCCCCTCGTCGCCACCTCCGGGGATCGAGAAGACCTCGTAGACCGAGGACTGCCCGTCGGCCACCGCAACGAGGCTGCGGTCGAGGACGATCATGGGGTCGCTTCCACCGACCAGCGAGATGTCCTGGCTCTGCCAATACCAGGCTTGGCCGCCGAAGGCGCCCAGCCCGGCTTCGTGCCGCTCGACCATCCGCTCGGCGAGCAACCGCTCCGCCTGGCGCACCCTACGACGCAGCGCGCGCGTCCCGCGGTCGAGTCTGTCGCCGCGGCCGGCCTCTTCGAGCCGCTCCTCGAGGTAGGGGCTCTGGCTCGTGACCCCGACCGCCATCAGGTACAGGTAGCGCAGGTCTGCGGGCAGCGCCGCGGCTGCCGAACGGAGGCTCTCGACCAACGCCTTGCGGATCTCGTCGTCGCTCGTCCGCTCGTCGACCTCGAGCAGGTGCAGCAGCAGCGGCCCGATCCACTGCCGTGGGCGGGGGCGTCGGACGCCTCGTCCCTTGCAGAGGAGCTTGAGCTCCTCGCTCAGCGCTGCGGCGTCCATGCGGACATCTTGGACCACACCTCGCCTCAGGACGAGCGTACTCGCCCCATCGTCCGGACGCGGTTTGCACAAGCCCTCTGACGGGAGCCACAAGGGCACCCCTGG
>CAKUSI010000036.1 GCA_934678955.1 uncultured Austwickia sp.
GCGGTTCTCGGCGAGTGCTAAACCACTTGGACGCCTGGGGGTCAAGGGGTCGCAGGTTCAAATCCTGTCAGCCCGACGTAATTTGAGATGCCATCACCTTTTGAAAGTGGCGGCATCTCGCATTGGTGGCGGTATGTCAGCGGGGTCCCCGCCGCCGGTTCTGGCGCATCGCGACCGAGCAGCTCGGCCCGGAGCAACCGCGATGTGACGGCAGTGTCGGTGGGGCGCAGCCCGACCTGTGAGAAACTCTATGAACTGCCTACCCGTACCAGCGCCCCCGACTTTTGAAGTATGCCGCGCTCGGGTGCGGCTTTCCCGCGTCCGGATCCTTGTGGCGATCCGGAAGGCTGTAGATCCACTTAACTGCCTCTGTCGGAAGGAATCGCGGGTCACCACGCCCGTCGTAGCCCCACACTGAATCGCGTGACCAGAAAGCATCGTCTCGAGATGGCCCGCCTACTTGGGCGATTTCCTCCAGTACAGACTCGGCGAGCGCTGCGTGGGGGTGACTTTCGATCCAACGGCGAAACTCGGTGTTGAGTAGAGGGAACCACTCTTGGATCTCCATGTGACGAGCGTACTCAACGAGCCAAGCGGCACAATCGGCCGGCAGGTACGCTCGGTGGAACATAACGCGGAGGGACCTGCGTGCGCCTAGAAGAAATCACCGCGACTGCGCGGCTTGCGGGAATCGTGCCGGGGCGTGCCGTGACGGTGTTGGCGGCGCAGATGCACGGTGGGAACGCCGTGGAGGTGACCTACCGGGACGACAATGGTGCGCTCGGTCAGGTGGTGCTGTTCCGCGACGACGAGGCGACGATCGCACCGCACCAGGATTCGGGTCGTCCGTTCGATGCTGACCCCAGAAACTTCCGCTTGGCTGCGGAGGCGCAGCGCATCATGTTGGCGGGCCTGCATGACCCGATGCTTGCGGTGGCGACGAGCGACGTGGAGCCGTTGCCGCATCAGATCCGTGCGGTGTATGGGGAGTTGCTGCCGCGTACACCGCTGCGGTTCCTGCTGGCTGATGACCCTGGCGCTGGAAAGACGATTATGGCCGGCCTCTACATCAAGGAGCTCATCCTCCGCGACGACGTTCGCACCTGTCTGGTGGTTGCCCCGGGCGGGCTGGTGGACCAGTGGCAGGATGAGCTGGCGCTGAAGTTCGGGTTGGAGTTCGAGATCCTCGCGCCCGGAGCTGAGGACACCGCACCAGGCAAGAGCGTGTTCGATCAGAAGCCGTTGCTGATCGCGCGGATGGATCAACTCGCCCGCAACGAGATGCTGCTGGAGCAGGTCGAACAGGCTGAGTTCGACCTGGTGGTCGTAGACGAGGCGCACCGGATGAGCGCATCCTGGTTCAGCGGCGAACTCAAAGCATCAAAGCGAGTCCAACTCGGTGAATTGCTGGGTCAGCGCGCCCGACATTTCCTGTTGATGACGGCGACACCGCACAACGGCAAGGAGGAAGACTTCCAGACCTTCCTCTCGCTGCTTGACCGCGATCGCTTCGCCGGCCCCGGCGACAGGAGCGCGCAGACCGGCACTGCCGACGGGCTGATGCGGCGCATGGTGAAGGAGAAACTGGTCACCTTCGAGGGACGCCCGCTGTTCCCCGAGCGGATAGCCGAGACTGCCTCCTACCGGCTTTCACCCGCGGAGCAGTACCTCTATGAGGAAGTCACTGACTACGTCCGCAACGGCATGAACCTCGCCGACCGACTGGAAGGCAAGCGCAAGAACACCGTGGGATTCGCGCTCACCGTGCTGCAACGCCGTCTCGCATCGAGCCCGGAGGCGATCTTCCAGTCGCTGCGCCGACGCACCGACCGGCTGGAGCGCACCCGCGCCGACCTGCTCGACGGCATCCTCGATGCCCCGCCGCGGGAGGCCCCGGCATCGCTGCTCGGCGACGACCCCGACAGCGGCTACTTCGACACCGACGAACTCGACGCGGCCGAGCTGGAGGAGGCCGAGGAGGAACTGGTCGACGCGGCGACCGCGGCGCGTACTGCGGCCGAGCTGGAGACCGAGATCGCGGACTTGCGCCGATTGACCGAGCACGCCCGCAGGCTGCTGGACTCGCAGCAGGACGTGAAGTGGCGCGAGCTGCGCGGTGTGATCGAGAGCCAGGTGCTCACGACGCCGGACGGCAAGCCGCGCAAGATCATCGTCTTCACCGAGCACCGCGACACCCTGAACTACCTGGAGCGGCGCATCACGCAGCTCCTGGGCAGACGCGAGGCCGTGGTCGCGATTCACGGTGGTGTTCCCCGTTACGAGCGACGCCGCATCACGGCCGAGTTCACCTCGAACCCCGAGGTGCAGATCCTCGTCGCCACCGACGCCGCGGGGGAGGGCCTGAACCTCCAGGCCGCGCATCTGATGGTGAACTACGACCTGCCGTGGAACCCGAACCGGATCGAGCAGCGATTCGGCCGCATCCACCGCATCGGTCAGACCGAGGTGTGCCGACTGTGGAACCTCGTCGCCGAGGATACCCGCGAGGGCGAGGTGTTCATCCGCCTGCTCGACAAGATCGAGGAGCAGCGAGCCGCCTACGACGGCGAGATCTTCAACGTGCTCGGCACCTCCCTCGGCGACCTCTCGCTGAGCCGCGTGCTGCGCGACGCGATCCGCTACGGCGAGCAGCCCGACGTGAAGGCGAAGATGTGGGAAGTCATCGACGAAGGCGTCTCCGCGGGGCTCCAGGAACTGCTCGACGACGAAGCGCTCGCCAACGAAGCCCTCGCGCCCACCGACCTGGAGGAATTGCGCCGCCAGATGGAGGACGCGAAGGCCAAGCGCCTCCAGCCGCACTTCATCCGCGACGCCTTCCTCGAAGCCTTCGACCGCGCGGGCGGGCGCATCGAGCGACGCGAGAAGGGTCGCTACGAAATCACCCACGTCCCCGCGAGCATCCGCGAGCGCGCTGGGCGCGCACCCGTCGCCCGCCGCTACGAACGCATCACCTTCGACGCCACGACGATCGACGTGCAGGGAACGCTTCGCGCCGAGTTGCTCGCACCCGGGCATCCGCTGCATGACGCCGCACTCCAGCTCGTGATCGACCAATACGGGCCGGTGCTCGACCGCGGCACTGTGCTCACCTCCGACGCGGTGACCGAGCCGACGCTGCTCGTCGGCGTGCTCAACGAGGTCCGAGACTCCACCGGGCAGACCGTCAGCAAGCGGTTCGGTTACTCCGTCGTGGGTGCCGACGGGATCGTGCGCGAGGCCGGCCCCGCCCCGTACCTCGACTACGCGCCCGCAGACGAGCCGCAGCGTGCGACGGGCACGAGCCTGCCGTGGCTCACGCAGCGCGAGAAGGACGCCGTCTCCTGGGTGATCGCCGAGCAGCTCCCCGTGTTCACCGCCGACGTGACGACCCATCGCACGAACGAGTACCTTCGCGTCCGCGAGCGCGTCGCCACTCGGCTGACCCGCGAGGTCAACCGCCTCTACACCGAGGCGCTGAAGACCGACGCGAATGCCGCTGCGGGCAAGAAGGTGCGCTACTCCGCCGAAACGCTGCGCCGCCGCGCCGAGGAACTTGAGCAGCGCCGCGAGACCCGCCTCGCGCTCATCGACCGGCAACTCGCCATGTCGCCCGTCACCCCGCGCATCACCGCCATCGCGCTCGTCATGCCTGCAGTCCCCGATTCCGGCGTGCCCAGTGACGTGGCCGCGAGCGCCCTCGCACGCGCCGAGGTTGAGCGCCGCGGCGTCGACGCCGTGCTCGCCGCCGAGCGAACCCTCGATCGCACGCCCGAGGAACAGGCGCACAACAACCCTGGCTTCGACGTGCTCTCCCGCCCTGTCGAAGGCGCGGGCATCCGCATCGAGGTCAAGGCCCGCATTGAGGGCTCGGACACCTTTACGATCACCCGCACGGAGGTGCTCACCGCGTTAAATGCCGCGCCTGATCACCGGCTCGCGCTCGTACGAGTCAGCGCGAGCGGTCCGCAGCGCGACGAAGTGCGCTACATCGGCAACGCCTTCGAGGGCGTCGAACCCGCCTGGCTCACCGACTTCGATGTCGTCTCGCAGAATCTTTCTTGGGCCGACTGGTGGGCGCGCGGCATTGCGCCGTTCTGAGGGGCGGGCCGGACTGAGCGATCTTCGTCCGACACCGTCGCTAGACTTGAGCTGCGCGGCCCGCGATGGCAGCGTTCCCGCTTCAGCATCGCCCGGAGGGAGCAGCGTGACGACGCGGCGCAAGCTCATCGAGGTCTCCCTCCCACTCGAGGAGATCAACGCCCAGTCTGCGCGGGAAAACTACATCTATAAGGGCAACCCGTCGTCGGTCCACAAGTGGTGGGCGCAGCGCCCACTTGCGACAGCGCGGGCGGTGCTCTTCAGCCAGTTGGTCGACGACCCGAGCAACAACGTAAACGCCTACCGGCAGGAGGCGGCGGAGAAGGGTTACGAGAACCCGGCCGCCTGGGTCGAGCGCCGCGTCAAGCACGAGCGGCAGCGACTTTTCGATCTCATCACGCGCATGGTGAACTGGGACAACCTCGGCGACGAGGCGCTCTTCGACGCGGTCCGCGCGGAGATTCTCAAGTCTACGAACGGGAACCCGCCACCGATCCTCGACCCCTTCGCCGGCGGTGGCACGATCCCACTCGAGGCGCAGCGACTCGGACTGGAGGCGCACGCTTCCGACCTTAATCCGGTCGCCGTCCTCATCAACAAGGCGCTCACCGAGATCCCGCCGAAGTTCGCCGGACGTCCGCCGGTCTTCCCCGGCGCGTCTGAGCAGCGGAACTCTTGGCCGCGGGCAACTGGTCTCGCCGAGGACGTCCGCCGCTACGGCGTGTGGATGTGCGACGAGGCCGAGCGGCGCATTGGCCACCTTTACCCGAAGGCGGTGCACCCCGACGGCTCGAAGGCGACTGTCATCGCCTGGATCTGGGCGCGCACCGTCGCCTGTCCGAACCCGGCCTGTGGCATCGAGATGCCCCTCGTCCGCTCGTGGTGGCTCAGCAAGAAGAAGGGCAAAGAGGCGTACGTCGTTCCGAAGGTCGTTGGTCGCCGGATTGAATACACCATTGGGCGCGACCCCCGCCAAGCACCCGCGTCCGATAAGAGCGGGACGATGGCGGGGCGAAAGGGTGCCGTCTGCGTCTCTTGTGCCTCGGCAGTGACAATTGACTTCATTAAGGGAGAGGGCCTTGCAGGTCGCATGGGTGCTGCGCTGCTTGGAATTGTGGGGGAAGGGCATCGCGAGCGGACGTACTTCAACCCTGCACCCAGCGACGTCGAAACTGCGAACGTGCCCAAGCCCGCAAACACGCCGGAGCAGCGGCTGGCAGACGATCCGCGAAATCTTTGGACCCCGCCTTACGGTCTCGCGTCCTTTGACTCACTCTTCACGAACCGCCAACTCGTTGCATTGACGACGTTTAGCGATCTGGTCGCCGAGGTTGCCAAGACGGTCGAAAGGGACGCGCGCAGCGCCTGGGGTGAGAAGGCATTCGATCCAGGTTCTGGCAGCCCTGCGGCTTATGGCCGGGCCGTTGCCACCCTCCTTGCTTTCGCGATCGACAAGCATGCAAACTACGGAAACTCGCTCGCAACGTGGTACCCGCAGGAAAGCCGTCCCGCTCACCTCTTCTCGCGGCAGGCCATCCCGATGGCCTGGGACTACCCCGAGGTGAATCCGTTCTCGGAGGTCGGGGGCGCAATGCCGGCGAGCGTTCGCATTGTGGCCGACAGCCTTGAGGGGCTCGGGGGTGGCTCCCCGGCCCGTGTCGCCCAGGCTGATGCTGCGAGCCGCGACTACGCCGGGCTGGTGGTTTCCACCGATCCGCCCTATTACGACAACATTACTTATTCGGACCTCTCAGACTTTTTCTACGTGTGGCTGCGGCGCTCGTTGCAGACGATGTACCCAGAATTGCTCGGAACGATGGTCGCACCAAAAGCCGACGAACTGGTCGCCAATCCGTACCGGCATGGAGGCGCCGAGGGCGCCCGACGATTCTTCGAGGACGGGTTTCGAGATGTCTTCCAAAAGGCGCGCGACTCAGCCAACTGGGAGTACCCGATCACCGTCTATTACGCGTTCAAGCAGTCTGAGAGTGACGAGCGGGGACGGGTATCGACGGGCTGGGAAACCATTCTCGACTCCATGGTGAAGGCAGGCTGGACGGTGACGGCGACGTGGCCTGTCCGTTCGGAGAGAACCGGTCGGATGATCGGAATAGGGACGAACGCCCTCGCCTCCTCTGTAGTCCTCGCGCTCCGCCCACGTCCCGAGGGCGCTCCGATCACCGACCGCCGCGGATTCATCGCCACGTTGAAGCGGGAACTCGGTCCCGCGCTCCGCGAACTCCAGCAGGGCGGCATCGCGCCGGTCGATCTCCCGCAGTCGGCGATCGGGCCCGGCATGGCCGTCTTCTCCCGGTACGCGAAGGTAATCGAATCCGACGGCTCCGAGATGTCCGTGCGCTCGGCGCTCGCCCGAATCAACGAGATGCTCGACGAACTCCTCGCCGAGCAGGAGGGTGACTTCGACGCCCCAACCCGCTTCGCCCTCGTTTGGTATCGGCAGCACGGCTACGAGTCGGCGCCCTACGGCGAGGCCGAGGACCTTGCCCGCGCTCGTGGTACAGCGGTTAGCACGATGGAGCGGGGCGGCATTCTGAGCGCCCGCGCCGGCCGTGTGCAGTTGTATCGGCCCGCCGATCTCCCCGACGACTATGACGTGCTCAGCGACCCATCGACTTCCGCCTGGGAAACCCTTCACCACGCGATCCGTATCCTGGGGGTGAAGGGCATCACCGCCGCCGGTCAGTTCCTCTGGGCCGCGACGCAACGCGCCGAGGGCGCCGTCGACCTCGACCTCGTGAAGGAACTCGCCTACCTGCTCTTTCAGATCTCGGAGAAAAACGGGTGGGCGAAGGACGCCCTCTCGTTCAATGCGATCGCTTCGTCGTGGAGCGACGTCCTGGACGCCGGTCGCGAGGCGAAGCCGGCCGTCGAATCGATAAGTGTCACACTTGACCTCGACGAATTGGAGTGACGCAGTGTCGATGCTGCTAACGGCGAACTGGCGTGAGTGGTATCGCGCACGGCATCAACAGGAATGCTTCAAGTCCGGGAAACCATTCGAAGATTACGTCGCGAGCGTGCTCAGGTGGTATCACGGCGATTTCGTGAACCCCAACCCGACGGGCACGCTCGGTGACGGCGGTTGCGATGGTCTCGCCGAAGCGGGAACGATCCTGTATGCCTGCTACGGGCAGCGGCCTGGTCGTGACGCGGAGCGCGAGCTCGCGAACAAGATCAACAGCGACTTCTTGCGTGCACTGGGCGAGTGGCGCACGTTTACCACGTGGATCTTCGTTACAAATGCACCCATCGGTCCTCTCGCAACGGCTGCGATCACCGCACATCAGCAGGCGCACGGTGCGGGCAGCTCGAGGCCTTTGACGATTCTCGTGATGACCCCCGATGATCTCTGGGTTCGGGTCGTGAGCACTCTCGCTCAGACCGTGCTCGATGACCTCTTCCCCGGAGCACCAGGTACGGCGAACGTGGAGTTGGCAGACCTGGTGCCGCTTCTGGAGACACTCAACCGCGCCGCCGCGGCGAGCTCCGGGGCGATCTTGCCGGTGCCGCCGGAGAAGATGGACTTCAATCGAATCCCGGAAGCGACGCGAGCAGAGTTCAATGTCGGTCGTCTTCTCGCGACCAGGGTGGAGAGCTGGTATGCAAGTTCGTCCGACCCGGGGTTGTACGATGCACATGCTGAGCGGTTCCGCCAGATCTATGTCGAGGCGCGTGCGATCACGGCCGATCCGGGCGAGATCGTTGAGCGGCTCTACGTTTCGATCTCCGGTCCCAATCCGCGGATGGATGCCAAGCGGGCGCACGCCGCCTATGCGGTCGTTTCGTTCTTCTTCGACGCCTGCGCAATCTTCGAGCGACCGGCCGATGAGACGGTGTCGAGTGTTGCTTCCCACTAAGGGCGTAGTTGCCGACCGCGCACTCTTGGCCGTCGGTGCCGAGATTCTTGAGCTGTTACGAGAGCCGAATTCGGTGTCGTCGACCTGGGACCGGCTGCGCGCCGCTCGTGCTGCAACGGGAAGCGAGTCTGCGATCACGTTTGACTGGTTCGCGTTAGCGCTTGCATGCCTTTACGCGGTTGGGGTCATTGTCCTGACGTCGGACGGTCGAATCGAGCGGACTCATGTTCCTGCGTGAGGTCGGCGCGAACGATGCGCGCTTCAAGACGCTGCACTTCCAAGCGGGGTTGAACATCCTTGTCGCCGACCGGACGGCGGAATCTGCACAAGGGGACAGCCGAAACAGCGTCGGAAAGACCAGCCTAATCAAGGTCATTCGTTACCTCCTGGGCGGGGATCTGCCAAAGGAGTTCAAGGCGGACGAACTGGCAGAGTTCGTCTTCAGCGCCACGCTGGGTCTCCCTCGAGCGGATGGTGCACAGGACGCTGTGGTCATTCGCCGCAAAGTGAAACCAACGACGAAAGTGGAGATCCTCGGCTGGAGTGTCATTGGCGACCGCGTGGAGATCAAGGTGGACGAGTGGCGCGATCTCATCGCGCAGTATCTGTTTCGGATTCCCGAGGGTGCGACGTGGCCGAAGCCGGGGCAGCTTTGGGGAGCGCTAATTCGCACGTTCTTCGACAATCCGGTGAAGGGCTATGCGCAGGAGCCCGACTGGGAGACGGGCGTAAAGCTTGGCTATCTCCTCGGGCTCTCACCCACGACGCTGGGTCAAGCGGGGCAAATCGCCCGGCTCACGAGTCAGAACAAGAAAATCAAGGAAGCGGTGAAGGAGGGCGCTCTCGCACACTTATCCCTTGACGAATCGACACTACGGGCGCAACTCGCCGCCGCTCGAAGAGGGAGAGACAAGACACTAGCGGGGTTGCAGTCGTTCAAAGTAGACGAGCAGTACGCCGATCACCAAGTCCGGGCCGATGCCCTCACCGGGCAAATTCAGTCGCTGAACGACGAGGCACTGCTGCTGCAGCGCCGGAGTCGTGAACTGGACTCTGCGCTTGCCGACGATGTTGCTCCGCAATCGGAAGCCGGCCTATCTGAGCATCTGAACCGCGTGTACGAGGAACTCGGTGTAGTGCTTCCGGGCCAGGTGAGCCGGCGGTTCGAGGAAGTTCGAGCGTTTCATGCGTCCGTGGTGCGAAATCGTCGGCTCTTCCTGAAACAGGAGCGCGAAGCCACGACCAGACGGCTTGCCGAAATCGATAACGAGCGCCGGAAACTCGATATCGAGCGCTCCTCGATCCTCGCGCTCCTGCGTGAGTCCGTGGCCCTCGACACATTCCTTAGTATGCAGCGCGACCTGGCCCAGCAGGAGGCCGAAGTGGCCGATCTGGAACGGCGACTGGAGTCTGCAAACTCCATCAGCAACATGAATAGCACGATCAAGCGCAAGACCGCCGAGCTCGCGACCGCGGTGCGCGCTGAGGTCAACGACCGCGAGGCGACACTGGACGAGGCGATCACTCTCTTTGCGGACCTCGGAGCCGAGATCTACACGGACCGCGTTGCCCAACTCCTGATTCAGCCTACGCCAAACGGCTTGTTGTCGGTGGCCCCAAGGATCTCAGGCGATGCGAGCACCGGTGTTCGCAGTGTCGAGACCTTCATCCTGGACATGGTTTGCATTGTCTCGGCGGTCAAGGCTGGACGGGCGCCAGGCATCCTCGTTCATGACAGCCACCTCTTCGATTCCGTTGATGGGCGTCAGGTGGCCTCCTGCCTCAACGTCGGAGCACGGCTCGCCGACCAGTATGGCTTCCAATATGTCGTAACATCGAACACCGACTTCCTGGACAGCGTGGCCACGCAGAGCGAGGGTGCTTTCGACGCGGATCCGTACATTTTGGGGACTCGACTCACGGACGAGACCGAGGCTGGTGGACTTTTCGGGTTCCGTTTCTCTTGACCCGAACCACTCGGCCAGTCTGGTCAGCAAAAGCGTGCGCTGTGGATAGGTTTGACATCTGGAGGCCAATGTGGCGACATCGAATCGTGACCGCATCGGGCGGATGTTCGAGATACTTGCGCAGGCGCTCGACGTGTTCATTGCGGAGGTGTTGAAGCCTCAGATCGGCGATTCCGACTGGGCATTGCTGGTCAAACTCGCTGACGAAGAAAAGGGCATAACCGGCAGGGCATATAGCCGGGAGGACCCTGCCTTGCAGCTTCGGATGCTGACCGAGGGGCTGACGGGTCGGGTGAAGAAGGGTTGGTATCCCTTCAAGGGGACGGTCACCCGTGAGCACGAGGCCTATGCGAGCCTGCTGCGCGAGACCCGGAACCAGTGGGCGCACAACACCAGCTTCGACGACGACGCGGCGCTGCGGGCGCTCGACTACGCGCGGCTGCTGTTGGCCGCGGTGGGGCAGGGGTATGCGGCCGACAAGGTGGATGCGATCCGGCTCGACCTGCGGCGTATAGCCACAGGCAAGCAGGACTCGCGGGCGCTGAAGTCCTCGACCGTTGTTCCTGGCGCGTCTGGACTGGCCCCGTGGCGGCAGGTGCTAAGGCCGCGCGATGAAGTGGCGACGGGCAACTTCCAGTCCAGCGAGTTCGCCGCCGACCTCTATAAAGTCGCTCGCGATCCCGCGGCGACGAGCGGGGAGTATTCTGACCCGTCGCAGTTCTATGCGCGCACCTACCTCACAGACGGTCTACGCGACCTCATCGGCCGCGCCGTGAAGCGTCTGGCCGGGGACACGAATGCCTCGCCCGTGGTGAACCTCCAGACCAACTTCGGTGGTGGCAAGTCGCACTCGATGCTCGCACTGTGGCATCTGGCCGGCGGTCTGCCGCTGGCGAAGTTCCCGCAGGAGGCGCAGGAGCTGCTGAGCGTGAACGGATACCCCGTGGAAGGCGTCACGGCGAGCCGGGTGGCGCTGGTCGGCAACCATTTCGCGCCGCAGGGCGAGGCGAAGGACGACGGCACGCGCGTGAACACGCTGTGGGGTGAGCTGGCGTGGCAGCTCGGCGGGCGTGAGGCGTTTGAGATCGTGCGTGAGCACGACGAGAAGCGCACCAACCCCGGCGGCGATCTGCACGTCCTGCTGGCGAGGTACGCGCCCGCGGTGATCCTGATCGACGAGTGGGTCGCCTACGCCCGGCAGCTCTATGGTCGCGAGGATCTGGCGGGTGGCACGTTCGACACGCAGTTCACGTTCGCGCAATCGCTGACCGAGGCGGCGAAGTCGATCCCCGGCGTGCTGCTGGCGATCTCGATCCCCGCGTCGCACGACGGCGACGACCGCGGGGAGGTCGCGGGCGCGGCTGAGGAGGTTGGCGGGTCGAACGGCATGGAGGCTTTGAAGCGGCTCCAGAACGTCGTGCGCCGGGTGGCGGACCAGTGGCGTCCGGCCTCTAGTGACGAGGCGTACCGGATCGTGAAGCAGCGACTGTTCGAGTCGGAGGGCGCGACCGCGCTCGCGCAGATCGCGGCGACCGCGAAGTCGTTCAGTGACTTCTACCAGGCCAACGCGGGGGAGTTCCCGAAGGAGGCGCGCGATCCGCAGTACGGGCGGCGCATCCAGCAGACCTACCCGCTGCATCCTGAGCTGTTCGACCGGCTCTACGAGGACTGGTCTTCGCTGGAGCGGTTCCAGCGCACCCGAGGCGTGCTGCGGCTGATGAACGCCGTCATCCATGCGCTGTGGGTGGGCGAAGACCAGGGGCCGCTCATCCTGCCCGGCTCGATCCCGCTGTCGGTCGCCTCCGTGAACGCGGAGCTGACGCAGTACCTTCAGGACTCCTGGAAGGCCGTCATCGACGCCGACGTTGACGGGACGAACTCCGAGCCCGCCCGCATCGACAGCGACAAGCCAGTGCTCGGGCAGCGGTCGGTGACCAAGCGGCTGGCCCGCACCGTGTTCTTCGGCGCGGCCCCGACTATCGGCACCGCGCACAAGGGCATCGACACGCAGCGGGTGTTCATCGGCACCGCGGTTCCCGGCGATGTCGTCGGCAACTTCCACTCCGCGCTCACCCAGCTCGGCGACCGCACGACCTACTACTACTCGTCGGCGGGCAAGCACTGGTATGACACCCAGGCGAACATCACCCGCCGTGCGAAGGACGCCGCCGACGCGCTCCACCCCGAGGACGTGTGGGCCGAGATCGTGAAGCGGCTGCGCGGTGAGGAACGCGCGCGCTCGGACTTCGCGGGCGTCCACATTGGTCCGGCCGACTCCGGCGACATCCCCGACACCGACCAGGCACGGCTCGTCATCCTGCACCCGAAGTATCCGCACCGCCGCAAGAAGGGCGACTCGCCCGCGCACGACTTCGCGCGAGCAGCGACCGAGCGGCGCGGCACAGCGAACCGCGCCAATCGCAACATGATCGTCTTCCTCGCGCCCGACGAGGAGCGCCTGGCCGAACTCGACCAGGCCGCGCGCTCGTACCTGGCGTGGAAGGAGATCGCGGAGAAGGCGAACGAGCTGAACCTCACGCCGCAGCAGCTCGCGCAGGCCACCGACAAGCGCGATCAGTTCGGTCGCACGGTCGACGACAGACTCGCGCTGACCTATCAGTGGGTGCTCAACCCCGTCGCGCCCGACCCCGGCTCGCCGTTCGAGCTGGAAGAGGTCAAGGCCGACGGGCAGGCGGTCTCGCTCGCCGAGCGCGTCGCCAAGAAGCTCGGCAGCGCGGGCGCGTACTCCACTCAGCACGCGGCACGATCGATCCGGCTCGCGCTCGACACGAAGGTGCCCGCCGCATGGTCGGCTGGGCACATCGCCGTCGGCGACCTCTGGAGCCTGTACGCGCAGTACCCTTACATGCCGCGGCTCCGCTCCCGCGAGGTGCTGATCGACGCCATCGACAATCAGCCGCTGCTCTGGCAGAGCGAGAGCTTCGGCCTCGCCGACGGCTACGACGAGACAACCGACCGCTACAGCGGACTCTGGCTGCCCGGCGACACCGGGCGGGCGCCCGTCACCGACGCCACTCTGATCGTCAAGCCCGCACCGGCCGAAGCACAGCGCGCCGCAGACCTGGCAGCGACCGCGGCCAGCAGCACGCCCGCGCTGGAGGCGGACTCCCCGGCGACTGCGGCGGCAGCAGCCGCGGGCGCGGCGGGAGGCACTACGACCGCCGCTCCCGCGTCAGCGCCCGCGAAGAAGCCCGCGGCGACGCGGTACGTCGGCAGCGCGCCGATCAGCGCCGAACGCTACTCCGCGGACTTCGCCAAGATCGCCACCGAGGTGCTGACCAACCTCGCTGCATCCGGCGCGAAGCTCACCATCTCGCTCTCCATCGACGCCATCCACCCCGACGGCTTCACCGAGCAGCAGCTCCGCACCATCCGCGAGAACGCCACAACCCTGAAGTTCACCACCAACGAGTTCGAGGCGGAGTAGCGATTCGTGCCCACGGAAGCGTGTCCGTTCTGTGGAAGCACCGGCCCGTTCTCCAGGGAACACTGGCTTCCGCGCGATTGGGGCGAATACTTTCCACGGCTGCCGGGGCTCGTGTCCGCGAACCGCGGCTATGACGAGGATGAGACAGGTATCCGCATCGAGAACCTCAGTCACTTCGACCGACAGTTCTCAGGGATCTGCCGACGCTGCAACAACGAGTGGCTGCGCGAGATCGACGTCGCGGCGAAGGACGTGGCCCTCGACCTGGCGTTGCGTCACAGATTCCACGTCTCGGCCAACGAAGTCGTCACGATAGCCTCTTCCCTCTACCGAGCCGGGCTAATCGGGATGTGGGGGCAGCGACAGCAGCACGGCCTCCCTGAAGGGCGCTTCCCTGAGTTTCGGACGCTTCGCCGCCCACCAGCCGGAGCGCACATCCTCCTCGGTCGCAGCGAAGAGGGCTATCTCTTCGCAGGAGGCCACTACAGCGCGGTCACAGCAGACGGTACGAACGAGACCGCAGTGAGGTCACTCGCGTTTGGTGGCATCGGGCACCTCTTCGTGCTCGTGCTGCTGAGCGTGCCCGAACTCGACGCGACCGTGGCACGGGTAGCGCGCGCGATGAAGTCGGCGGCGAACGGCACCCTGGTCTCCCTTTGGCCGAACAAGCGGCGACGTGTGACATTGCCCGCACGCCCAATCACGCACGAGATTGCCCTCAGGTCCGCGGAACTCGGCGTCGTGCTGGGTATGCGAGAACCGACCGCTCCAGACCTACAAGCTCAGGGCCGTTTGATGGCGCGATATCCGGCGCCGGACACGATTCGAAAGCAGCTTCGTCCTGCGACAAGAACCCACTTGCCGCCGGAGGCACGCAGGTAGCGCCGGGTCAGCCGGCCTGCTCGTTGGCGGGCTCGGTCGCCCGCGCGCTGGAGAAGAGGCGTTGGCGTTCGGACTCGATGACTTCGCGCACGAGTTCGGCCTCGGACACGTCGAACGCTTCCGGGGCAGCCTCGGCGGTCTCGCTGATTGCCGCGAAGTCGGCGAACAGCTCTCGCTTCCTGGCGAGGATCTGCATGATGCGCACGTCGACGCCTTCCTCGGACAGCAGTCGATGCACCTGGACGGATTGCAACTGACCCATCCGGCGGGCACGGGCGATGGCCTGCCATTCGGTCGTCGGCTTGAGTTGGGGCTCGCAGATCACGACGACCGACGCGGCCTGGATGTTCAGACCGACGCCTCCGGCGACGATCTGCGACACGAGCACCGCGCCCGCTTCGGCCGCGGTGAAGTCGTCCACCATCGCCTGACGCTTGGGCGCTGGGACTGCTCCGGTAAGCGGCCCGAAGACCACGCCCGGCAGCGCCGCTGTGACCTCATCGAGGACGCTCAGGTAGTTGGAGAACACGATGACCTTGCGGCCGTTGTCCTCCGCTTCCTCGACAACCTCCACCAGGCGATGAAGCTTCTCGGACTCACCGCCCTGGAGCATTGCTGCCTGGCGCATTGCTTGGAAGTTCCCGGCCATCACCGCTTCGCGGTAGGCGTGCGCATCGGCGCGGGAGAGGGGCAGCCATTCCTCGACCTCGACGAGTTCAGGAAGCTCCGTCAGCACGTCCTCCTGGTTGCGCCGGAGGTAGACCGGTGCGACCTGCTGGCGGAACAATCGCGGACGCAGCTCGCTGGCGTCGACGATGAGGTCGGGTCGGATGTAGCCGACCAGGGTGCGGAACTCCTCGACGCGGTTCTCCAGCGGGGTGCCGCTGAGCAGCACCGCACGGTCGGCGCGCTCAATCACGCGGGCGCTGCGCTGGGCGCGGAGCGCGCCCGGATTCTTGATGTAGTGCGCTTCGTCGAGCACGACGCATGCGAGTTCTTCCACGAGCCCCAGGTGCGGCTCCAGCCACCCCAGCGACTCGTAGGTCGTAACTGCGACGCCTCCGTTGCGACGCCAGCTCCGCAGCGCCGCATCCCGGCCCGGCCCGTGCAGCCGGTGAGCGTTCAGCGCGGACTTGGCCTGCACCTCTCGAATCCAGTTGGTGACGACCGCAGCCGGGCAGACCACCAGCGAATGGTGTGAGCCCTTCGAGCGCAGGTGCGTCAGCACCGCAAGGGCCTCGATGGTCTTCCCCAGCCCCATCTCGTCGCCGATGATGACCTTGCGCTGCACGAGCGCGAAACGCGCGGCGAAGCCCTGATAGCCGCGCAAAGACACCGAGAGGTGCTCCGTCTCCAGCTCGAACTCCCGGACCACGGCGACGACCTCATCGGGGAGCCCGCCGAGCACCGCATCCTCGTCCTCCGTCAGGAAGCCCAACTCCTGCAACATGGCGAAGTAGTCGGCCGGCCTGGCGAGGAAGTCCTGCCAGGGATCGGGCGGAGCCGAGCCTGCTGCGGTGCCCGAAATGCTCTGCGCACGGAGCGCGACCGCTTCGACTGCGGAGGTGAACTCGTCCGTGCTATCGCCGAAGATCGCCAGGTGCATCACGCGAGGGTCGAGCGTCTGCGCCAGGGGCGTGAGCGCCTCGGCGCGCGCGAGGTCACGGGTCGCATTCTTCGTCTTCCGCGTCGCGTCCCAGGTCGCCAGGTGCCGGACGAGATCGAAGGTCTGCGGCGTGGGCTTGGCGATGTCGATGCGTACCGGCATCTCCTCGTAGGTCGTCTGCCAGAGAGTCTGCGCGGCACCGCGAATCCGATGTGCGGAGGTCGCCCCGATGCCAGGGATCGACGCGAGACGGTTCGCGTAGGTGAAGACGTCCTGCACTGTGGCAATGCCCGCATCCGACAGCGGGCTGATGCGGATGCGCTCACGGGTCGCGTCCTTCAGCCGGTCGACCGGCATCTCCGCGATGACCTTCTGCGCTTCTGCCTTGCGCAAGGCAACGCCCGCATCGAGCGCCTGCTGCCGATAGTGCGCCTCTCTGCTCAGCGCGTCCTGGATCGTCTTGACCGCAGCAGGAAGCCCGGCCACAGTCGCGCCCGGTAGGAGCTCGCCCGCGCCGAGCGACGCGAGCCTCGGAGCGAAGCCGACGGCGGGCACGAGTGTGTGTGCGGTATCGACGGGTTGTGCCGTGCGCCCGCGATCATCGAGGCGCGTCAGCGCCGTCGCCACGCTCGCCGCAACACCCCAGCCCTGGTAGTCGAGCAGATACCGGCCCGCACGCTCGGCAGCGTCGCGCGACCGCCCACCGCTGAATAGCTTGCGGAGTCCGAAGTTCGATCTCACATCGCTCAGCGCCCGCGGCACCTCGTTCGTAAGCTGACCTAGCCATGTCGCCTCACTCGCCTGGATCTCCGGCAGGGCGGCGAACCGGGCGAGGAGCCCAAGCTGCCCGCTGTCACCATCCCGCAGCGGCAGGACGCTCCAGCGGCTCCCGTTGCGGATCGCCACATCGACAATGCGCGCGCGAAGCGCGCCGAAGGCGGTATCGGCATCGGCGGCGACGCGGGCACGGTGGGCGGTGATGTCTGCGGCGTGCTTCGACCACGCGGTCACCTCTTCGATGACCGGGCGCAGACGATGTACTTCGTCTCGGTTCAGTGCCATGTGGTTACTGATCCTCTCGGGCACATTCACGTTATCGCTACCCAGCGAGGTCGCCGGTGGGTCGTCGCACCCCTGGCAGAGATCCGATGTGGAAACTCTGAAGTGGTACTTCGAGGACACGTTCCGTGCTGCGTAGGCAAGCGGGATCTTTGTGGGAACAGCGAAGAGGGGGCCCCGTTCGCGGGGTATCGACTCCTCCCGAAGCCCGACAGGGTGGAAGTGGGGGTAAGTATGAGCAACGAGTCCAACACCGCAGGCACTTCCGCACGCCGCGAGTACGAGCGCCGGCGTGCGAAGGATGAGGCGCGCATCCGGAGCCGTTGGGGCAGGTTCGGCGGGATCGCGGTCGCGCTGTCGGAGGAGCGGCAGAGCACGCGGGCGTGGAGCGCGGGAGCGATCGGGGAGGAGCTGGTGGGGCGGCAGCTTGACGCAGTCGCCTCGGATGCGATCCGGGTGCTGCACGACCGGCGGATTCCAGGCAGCCGCGCCAACATCGACCACATCGTCGTCACGCCGGGCGGGGTGTGGGTTGTTGACTCGAAGCGGTACCAGGGGCGGCGGCCGGCGCTGCGCGTGGAGGGCGGGCTGTTTCGGCCGCGCGAGTCGAAGCTGCTGGTGGGCGGGCGCAATCAGACGAGACTGGTCGAGGGGATGCTGTGGCAGCTCGAGCAGGTGCGGGCCGTGCTTGAGGGCGTGCCGGTGCGCGGCGCGCTGTGCTTCGTCGACGCGGACTGGCCGCTGCTCGGCGGGGGATTCGAGATCGGCGGGGTCGAGGTGCTGTGGCCGCGGCGGCTGGTGAAGCGGGTCACGGGTGCGGCGGGGGAGTTGAACGTGGGGCGGGTGGTGGAGGTGCTGAGCGCGCGGTTTCCGGCGGCGTGACAGCTGCCGCCTGAGCTACTAGGGGAGAGTCCTTCTACTCTTGTGCACACAAGGGCTGTCAACTATGGTTGACAGTATGGAGGTGCTGCGGACGGCGATCTTCGATCGCTGGCTGAAGAGCCTCAAGGATCGAATAGCAGTCGCACGGATCCTCGTGCGAATAGACCGCCTCGCACTTGGTAATCCGGGAGATGTGAAGTCGGTTGGTGGAGGTGTCTCCGAACTGAGGGTGGATGTCGGGCCCGGCTACCGGGTCTACTTCGCGCAACGCGGAGAGCAACTCGTGCTACTGGTCTGTGGCGGAGACAAATCGACCCAGCGCCAGGACATCATCCTGGCAAAGCAGATCGCTGTGGATTGGAGGAGAGATGGGCAAGCCAAGTGATGCCGAACACGGCGCATTCGACGCTGCGGATTACCTGCGCACGCCGGCAGATGCTGCCGCCTACCTCGAGGCGGTGGTCGAGGAGGCCGGCGACGATCCCGCCGTGCTTGCGCGAGCGCTCGGTGCGATCGCGAGATCCGGCAACATCAGCGAGCTTGCGCGCAAGACGGGGATTAGCCGTGAGGGGCTGTACAAGGCGCTGTCCGAAGAAGGGAACCCTAGTTTCGCGACGATCTCGAAGGTTGCGCACGCGCTGGGCCTGCGCATCGGGTTTCACGCGGTGGCGTGATCAATGAGGCCGGTTTCGAGACGATCCGGCTTCGCCGGATACCTCAACCAGCGGAGTTGGCGACGTAAGCGTGGGGCGGGTGGCGGAGGCACTCGAAGCGTGCTTCCAGCCTGTGTCATAATCGCGCCATGCGCGAGAACGTGAGGGATCTGCGAATCGCTGACCATGCGGGGCCGATTCGGCTCATGCGGGTGAGCGCAGCGGTCGCGGCCACGGCGCTCGTGGCCGCCTTCGGACTGCTCAGCGCTCCGGCGGCGCACGCCGATACGGTGGCGAGCGTCGGCGATGCCGCGGGCCTTCTCGGGGCGGTGGCCACCGCATCCGGGGGCGACACGGTGACGGCGACACTGACCGCTGATGTGGATGTCGCGGGGTCTGTGACGCTGAGCGGCGGCACGCTCGTGATCCAGCTCGCGGGGCACCACCTCACGATCACCGGCACTCCTTCTGCCGACACCTCGGTGGCCGGCGGCGTCGGGCTGAGCATCTCCGCCGGTGCACGGCTCATCATTGCCGGCCCCGGCAGCGCCACCATCACCGGAGGGGCCGGGGCTGCTGGGGTCGACGGCGCCCCTGGGGTACCCGGTGCCGCCGGTCCTGACGGCGGGATAGGCGGCAACGCAGTCATCACCAATGAAGAGAACTCGGGCGCTTCTGGTGTCGCCATCGGCGGCAGCGGGGGAGAAGGCGGGCAGGGAATCGCGGGCTTCACCGGCGGAACCGGGGCGGACGGCGGCGACGGAGGAAGGGGAGTCATCAACCTCGGCACCCTCGCGGTCGCCGGTGCGACCGTCACCGTCACCGGCGGTGCGGGAGGCGCCGGTGGTGATGGCGGTATCGGAGGACTCGGCGGGCCCGGCGGTACCGGCGGCACCGGCGGCCTCGCCGTCCTGGTGAACACCGCTGACGCGGGCGGGAGCGCGGGCGGGCCCGGCGGCGACGGCGGCCAGGGCGGCGGCGGTGGCGCCGGCGGCCCCAGCGGCGCTGCCGGCACCGGCGGCGACGGGCTGCACAGCGACGGTGTGCTCGTGAGCATGGGCGGGGCGGTGCTCACCGGCCCCGGCACCCTCGGCGCCGCCGGCAGCGGACTTGGTGCGGG
>CAKUSI010000037.1 GCA_934678955.1 uncultured Austwickia sp.
GCCTGGGGCGGCGCGGCCGGATCTCCCGTCGGGACCTGCTGCTGCACGTCGCGGAGCTGGACCGGTGGACGCGCGCCGGGGCCCGGACCGGGGGGCGCCGCCCCGCGGCGCGCCCGCGCGAGGTCGCCCCGCGCTGGGACGATGGCGGGGACGACGTACGCCTGGCCGCGGCCGCCCAGTCGTGCGCGTCGGCGCCCGTGACGCCCGCGGCGGAGCGGACCACCCAGCTGACGCTGGATCTCGGGGGGCCGCCGCCGCTCACCGTCGCGACCGGCCTGCCCGAGCTGACCCGCCTCGAACGGGTGCGGGCCGAGCTGGACATCCTCGGGCTGGACGTCTCCACCCACGTCGTGGATTCCTACGCCACCCTGCTGGCCGAACTCGGCGCGGTCCCGTCCCGGCAGCTGCGCTCCGACGCGACGGGGGTGCGCAACCGGAGCGAGATCCTCGTCGCCGGGGTCAAAGTCGCCACCCAGACGCCGCCGATCCGCTCCGGTCGGCGGGTCGTGTTCCTCACCCTCGACGACGCCACGGGACCGGTCGATGCGACGTTCTTCGAGGACGTGCAAGGCCCGTATGCCGGGACGGTCTTCCACTCCTGGCTGCTCCTGGTCCGCGGGGTGGTGCGCCGCACCGGTCCCCGCGGGGTGTCGCTGCGGGCCACGGGGGCCTGGGAACTGTCCGCCCTCGCCGAGGTGTGGCGGGTGGGCGGGATCCAGGCGGTGGAGGAGATCCTGGACGCCTCCCCCCGGCCGCAGGCGGACCGGGGCGTGGCTGGCGCCGGCGTCGGTAGGGGCTCCGGTGTCGGCGCGGGTCCTGATGCCGGTACGGGTGCCGGGGCGAGCGCCCGGACGCGTCGGGTCCTGGTCCACCCGTCGGGGTTTCGCCAGTCTCCCTACGCGGACGTGCTGCCTCCGGGCACCGACCCGCGCTCGGGTCGCGGGCTGGCCGCGGCCGGCGGTGGGGCGGGGGAAGGCGCGGCGCCACGCAAGCTGTGGCACTCCAGCCCCGGCAGCGCGGGGCATTAGGGTGGCCAGCAGCAGCCGATCGCTCCAGGGGCACCGCCCCCGGGCGGGGAGGAGAGCGCGTCGATGCAGCAGGAGCCGCGCCACGGACACCGTGGCACGTTGGACTCCGCGCCCCGCACAGCCCAGCTGTGGGAGCGCGTCACCGCCGCGGTCGACCGGCGCGCGAAGGACGTGGGGCGCCCCCTGCGGATCGTCGACCTCGGCGGCGGCAGCGGCGGGCTGGCCGTCCCGCTCGCCGAACTCGGGCACGAGGTGCTCGTGGTGGACCCGAGCCCGGACGCGCTGGCCTCGCTCCAGCGGCGGGCCCGCGAGGCGAGCCTCGACGAGACCGGGCAGCGGTTGCGGGCCGTCCAGGGCGACTCGGCCACCCTCGCCGGCCTGGGCCTTTCGGGCGACGTCGACCTGCTCACCTGCCACGGCGTCCTGGAGCTCGATGACGACCCCGAGGGCACCGTGGCCGACATCGCGGCGGTCCTCGCCCCCGGCGGGGTGCTCAGCCTCCTGGTCGCCCAGCGGCTCGCGGTGGTGCTGGCACGGGCCCTGTCCGGCCGGTTCGCCCAGGCCAAGCTCGCCCTGGAGAGCGAGGACGGCCGCTGGGGCGAGCACGACCCGCTGCCGCGTCGCTACGACGCCGACGCGCTGGGGCGGCTCCTGCGGGGGGTGGGGCTGCGCGTCGAGGACTCCCGAGGGCTGCGCGTCTTCACCGACCTGGTGCCCTCGGCCTTCGTCGACACCGAGGCCGATCGCGAGGCCCTGCTCGCGCTCGAGCGCGCGCTTGCCGAGCACCCCGACCAGGAGCTCCTGGGGCGCCTCGGCAGCGCCCTGCACGTGCTGGCCCGCCGGCCCGTATAAGCCGCAGGGGCAAGGGTGAGCCGACGCCGATTCGCGCTCCCCGAGCGCGGTGCCGACCCGGTCGACGACACCGGGTGCACGATCCTGCACGTCGACATGGACGCCTTCTATGCCTCGGCGTCCCTGCTGTCCCGCCCGGAGCTGCGGGGCACGCCGGTGATCGTCGGCGGCGGCAGCCGAGGGGTCGTACTATCCGCGACGTACGAAGCCCGCGCGTTCGGGGTCACCGCCGCCATGCCGATGGCCCGGGCCCGCCGGCTGTGCCCCCAGGCCGTGATCGTCTCCCCGGACCACGCCCTCTACCACCGCATCTCCCGCGCCGTCGCCGCCGTCTTCGAGGAGGTGACCCCGCTGGTGGAGCCGCTCTCCCTGGACGAGGCGTTCCTCGACGTCGCCGGGGCGGTCCGCAGGCTGGGCAGCCCGGCCCTGATCGGGCAGCGGATCCGGGACACGATCGCCGACGAGCAGGGGATCACCTGCTCGGTGGGGGTGGCCGCCAACAAGTTCGTCGCCAAGCTTGCTTCCGGCCTGGCCAAGCCGGACGGGCTGGTGGTCGTGCCCACCGCGGAGGCGACCTCGTTCGTCCAGCAGCTGCCGGTCGCCGCGCTGTGGGGGGTGGGGGAACGCACCGAGGAACAGCTCTTGCGGCTCGGGCTGCACACCGTGGCCGACATCGCCCACACCCCGGCGCGCACGTTGCGCCGCGCCCTCGGCGAGCAGGGCGCCCACCTGCACGACCTCGCCTGGGCCCGAGACCCTCGCCCCGTGACGCCCATCCGCCGAGAGAAGAGCATCGGTGCCGACCAGACGTTCGGCGCCGACATCGACGATCCCCAGGAGCTGCACCGGCGGTTCCTGCAGCTGTCCGACAAGGTCGCGGCGCGGGCCCGGGCCGCGGGGATGATGGGTCGCACTGTGTCGATCCGGGTGCGTTTCTCCGACTTCACGACGATCACCCGCAGCCGCACCCTGCCCGACCCCACCGACGTGAGCGGGCAGATCTACGCGACGGCGCGTGGCCTGTTCGACCAGCTCGGCCTGCGCCGGGTCCGGATCCGGCTCGTCGGGGTCCGGCTCGAAGGGCTCGTGGACGCCGCGTCCGCGCCCGTGCAGGGGCGCCTGGACGAGCCCGAGCACGGCTGGCGGGACGCCGACCGGGCTGTCGATCGCGCCAGCGCGCGGTTCGGCCCCGGCGCCGTTCGGCGGGCCGCATTGGTCCGCCCCGGGCACGCGGACCCGCGCCCCTGAACGAGGTCCGCGCCGGCGCGAGCTGGTCTGGACGCCAGGGCGGCACGGGTCCAGGTAGGCTGGTTTCGTCCAGCGCATCCACAGGTTGAAGTCGAATGCCACTCCCGCTGGCCTGACCAGGCATGGCGGACCTATCCTTGAGGCAACCCTTGCCGATTGGACGGCGCGGGCACAGTGCGCGATCCTTGGACGTTATCTTCTCTGACCGGGACTTCCCGTGGACCGGCTCGGGGTCCGGACCACGGCCAGCCCTGTTTGATCTTGGTATTTCTTATCTCGGTGTCGCAGGGGAGTACCGCCCGCGAGACCGCCTAACGCGCGTAGGAGGAGATCATGCCGCTGTCGGAGCACGAGCAGAAGCTGCTCGACCAGATGGAGCGCGCCCTCTACGCAGAGGATCCTGGGTTCGCGACTCAGATGAAGGGTGCCGCGAGCCGCGCGTCACGCGGGCATCTCGCGCTGGGCGTGCTTGCCGTCGTGGTGGGGCTCGTGGTCGTGCTCCTCGGAGTCAACCTGGCGAGCATCCCCGTCGGCGTGGTCGGCTTCCTCGTCATGCTCGGCGGGGTTGTCTGGGCGCTTTCGCCGGCGCGCGGGAAGCGTCAGGAGGGTTCTGCGACAGGCGGACCGGCCAGATCCGGCTCGGCCCGGCCCGCTAAGACCGGCAAGAGGCCCAAGAACCGCCAGAACTCCGGCTCCTTCATGCAGAGGATGGAGCAGCGCTGGGACAAGCGCCGCCAGCAGGGCCTCTGAGACACCGGGCCCCCGACCCGCAGGGCGCCCGAGGCGCACGACTTCTGATCCGCACGACCTTCAGCTCGAAGGCCCCCGACCGCATGTGAAAGCCCCGCCGATCGATCGGCGGGGCTTTCGTCTGTGGTACGTCTTCCTCGCGGGGCTCCGTGCCGGGGAGGAGCCATCCGTCAGGTCAGGAGGCGCCAGACGCCGATCGCCCACACGGCGGCGATCAGCGTGGCGGCGGTCAGCTCGATACCGAAACTCATCACCGCGGCCTTGAGCACCGACACCGCCGACGGCCATGCCGCGCGGGCATCGCGCAGCCGCAGCACCTCCGCGAGGATCACCCCGAGGGCGAAGCCGAGGAGTAGCCCGGCGATCGGGATCACGAAGAACCCGACAACCGCGCCCACCGCGCCGAGCACCATGGTGCGACGCGGGATCCCGGCTCTTTCCAGACGGCGGCCGGGGATCAGATACTGCGCGATCCAACCCACGGCCGCGAGCGTGCCACTGATGCCGAGCACCGTCCAACCCACCCGATCCTGGGCGGCGAACGCCCAGGCGGCGACGGCGGCCACGATCAGAATCAGGCCGGGCAGCACCGGCACGATGATGCCGACGAGCCCGATGAGGATCGCCAGGCCTGCCAGAACGCTTGCGAGCTCCACGGATGGGGCTCAGGCGCGCGTGTCGCTGGTCTCCATGAGCCGCTCGGTCTCGTCTTGGATGTCCACGGCCACATCGTTAAGGCGGGGCATGTGCTGACGCGCATGGTGAGCGCAGAAGAGCAGCTCACCCCCCGAAGCGAGTCGTGCACGCACATAGGCCTGGGCGCCGCAGCGGTCACAGCGGTCCGCCGCGCTCAAGGTCGTCGCGAGTGCAGAAGCCACGTCATCCTTCCTCTCACCGCAGCGTGACGACGCCCCCGAGTGGGGCGTCTCGTCCGTGCTCTCCTGACAACAGTCAAACACGCAGGGGTGTTCCCTGGCGACGGCACGCCGTTCTTCATGGCATTGGTCGCCCAGCTGCCATCTCCTTCATCGGCCGGCGCGGCGCCCACGCGAGTCATCCGAGGCGAACTCGCCCGGCACGCCGCGCGTGGTGGCGCGCGATCAGCCCAGGTCGACCGTCGGGTAGAGCGGGAACGGCTCAAGCAGCTCTGCCGCCGCCGCGGAGACCCGCTGCGCGACGCCGTCCTCCATCACGAAACGCGCCTTGGAGGGCCCGCCGTTCGGGGCGGTGCCGGACTTCGTCGCGGTGAACACCTGCACCATGAGGTCCGCGATCCGGTCCATCTCGTCAGTGCCGAGGCCGCGGGTGGTCAGCGCCGGGGTGCCGACGCGGATCCCCGAGGTGAACCAGGCGCCGTTGGGGTCCGCGGGAATCGAGTTGCGGTTCGTGACGATCCCGGAGTCCAGCAGGGCGCCCTCGGCCTGCCGACCGGTGAGCCCGAACGTCGTGACGTCGATCAGCACGATGTGGTTGTCCGTGCCGCCGGTGACCAGGCGCGCGCCCCGTTTGGCCAGACCCTCGGCGAGAGCGCGGGCGTTGTCCACGATCCGCTGGGCGTACGTGGCGAACTCGGGTCGCCGGGCCTCCGCGAGGGCGACGGCCTTGGCCGCCATGATGTGCGACAGGGGGCCGCCGAGCACCATCGGGCAGCCTCGGTCGACGTGTTCGGCGAGTTCGGGCTGGCACAGGACGATCCCGCCGCGCGGGCCGCGCAGCGACTTGTGCGTGGTCGAGGTGACGATCTGGGCGTGCGGGACCGGGTCGTAGTTGCCCGTCATGACCTTGCCGGCCACGAGCCCGGCGAAGTGCGCCATGTCGACCATGAGGGTCGCGCCGACCTCGTCGGCGATCTCGCGCATGGCGGCGAAGTCGATCAGCCGTGGGTAGGCCGAGTAGCCGGCCACGATGATCAGCGGCTTGACCGCGCGGACCTGCTCGCGCACCTGCGCGTAGTCCAGCAGTCCGGTGGTGGGGTCGGTGCCGTACGAACTCTGATCGAACATCTTGCCCGAGATGTTGGGCCGGTAGCCGTGGGTCAAGTGCCCACCGGCGTCCAGGGACATACCCATGAGGCGCTGGTTGCCCAGCTCGGCGCGCAACCTCGCCCAGTCGGCGTCGGAGAGGTCATTGACGTTCTTCACGCCAGCCTTCTCCAGGGCCGGGGACTGCACTCGCTGCGCGAGGATCGCCCAGTAGGCCACCAGGTTGGCGTCGATGCCGGAGTGCGGCTGAACGTACGCGTGCGGAGCCCCGAAGAGCTCGCGGGCGTGCTCGGCCGCGACATCTTCCACCGTGTCGACGTTGCGGCAGCCCGCGTAGAAGCGGTGCCCGGAGGTGCCCTCGGCGTACTTGTCGCTCAGCCAGTTGCCCATCGCGAGCAGCGCGGTGGGGGAGGCGTAGTTTTCCGACGCGATCAGCTTGAGGGAGGCGCGCTGGTCGTTCAGCTCGCCGACGATCGCGTCGGCGATGCGCGGCTCGACAGCACGCACCAGCTCGATGCTGCTGCGGAACGCCAGCGACTCGGTGTTGGGGGCGTCGGGCGTGGACGAAACGGTGCTCATGGGGGCCTCCTCAGCGCGCGGGAAACGGCCCAGGCGCGCGACCGGTGAACTGTGGGATGCCCGCCAGGGCACCCGGTGCGGAGCTCAGCGCGGGGCTGCTCTCACGGGGCCGCTCCCCGATGGTGAACCATCTCGAACGCGCCAGTCACGGCCCGCGGCAAGGGTAGCAGCGCGCCTGATCAGGCCCCGCCTTGGGTCCGCTCGCGAGCCTGCCCGGTCGGAACCATCCTGGCGGTTACGCTGGCCCGGCCCGGTCCGACGGATCGGCGAGCCCGGGCCCGTGACGCCCGGCGAGGGAGGGGATCGGCGTGAGCGCGAGCGACGCAGGCGCCTACAGCGCGCGGCACCTCCAGGTGCTCGAGGGCCTGGAGGCGGTGCGCAAACGCCCCGGTATGTACATCGGCTCGACCGATGAGCGCGGGCTGATGCACTGCCTCTGGGAGATTATCGACAACGCCGTGGACGAGGCCCTGGGCGGGCATTGCGCGCACATCGAGGTGATCCTGCACGCGGACTCCTCCGTGGAGGTCCGCGACGACGGCCGGGGCATCCCGGTCGACGCCGAGCCGCGCACCGGCCTGTCCGGCGTCGAGGTGGTCTTCACCAAGCTGCACGCGGGCGGCAAGTTCGGCGGCGGGACGTACGCCGCCTCGGGCGGCCTGCACGGCGTCGGCGCGTCGGTCGTCAACGCGCTGTCCGAGCGCCTCGACGTGGAGGTGGACCGCGGCGGCAAGGTCCACGCGATGAGCTTCCACCGGGGCGAGCCCGGCGTCTTCACCGACCCGGACGGCGACCCGACGGCGGACGCCCCGTTCACCCCATACACCGAGCGCAGCGAGCTGCGCGTCGTCGGCAAGGCGAAGCGCGGCGTCACCGGCACCCGGATCCGCTACTGGGCGGACCGGCAGATCTTCCTCCCCTCGGCCCGATTTGCCTACGACGAGCTCGTCGACCGCGCGCGTCAGACCAGCTTCCTCGTCCCCGGCCTGGAGATCCGCATCCGCGACGAGCGCGGTCTGCCGGGTACGCCGGGGGAGGACGGCCCGCACGAGGAGGTCTTCAAGCACTCGGGGGGGATCAGCGAGTTCACGGAGTACCTGGCCGATGACCCCGCCGTCACCGACGTGTGGCGGCTGCAGGGCTCGGGTGACTTCACCGAGCGGGTGCCCGTCCTGGACGCCCACGGTCACATGACGCCGACGGACGTCGAGCGGACGTGCGAGGTGGACGTGGCCGTGCGGTGGGGGACCGGGTACGAGACCCGCGCCGAGGCGTTCGTGAACATCATCCACACGCACAAGGGCGGGACCCACGTCTCGGGCTTCGAGCAGGCTCTGCTGAAGGTGTTCCGCAAGCAGCTCGAGGTCAATGCGCGTCGGCTCAAGGTCGGCAATGACAAGGTGGAGAAGGACGACGTGCTCGCGGGGATGACCGCGGTGGTCACGGTCCGGTTGGCCGAGCCGCAGTTCGAGGGGCAGACGAAGGAGGTGCTCGGCACTCACGCCGTACGCGGGATCGTGGCGCGCGTCGTCGAAAGGGAGCTCACCGCCCGGCTGACCGCGACCAAACGCGACGACAAGGCCCAGGCGTCGGCCCTGCTGGAGAAGGTCGTCGCGGAGATGAAGTCCCGCATCAGCGCGCGGACCCACAAGGAGAACCAGCGGCGCAAGAACGCCCTCGAATCCTCCACGTTGCCGCCGAAGCTGGCCGACTGCCGCAGCACCGATGTGGAGCGCAGCGAGTTGTTCATTGTGGAGGGCGACAGCGCGCTCGGCACCGCCAAGCTGGCCCGCGACTCCGACTTCCAGGCGCTGCTGCCGATCCGGGGCAAGATCCTCAACGTGCAGAAGGCGTCCGTGGGAGACATGCTGCGCAACGCGGAGTGCGCGG
The DNA here is from genome assembly GCA_934678955.1 of uncultured Austwickia sp. The sequence goes on from CAKUSI010000037.1 coordinate 8,330, forward strand.
CGATCATCCAGGTGGTCGGCGCGGGCGTGGGGCGTTCGTTCGATGTGGACGCGGCCCGCTACGGCAAGGTGATCCTGATGACCGACGCGGACGTCGACGGGGCGCACATCCGTACGCTGCTTCTCACGCTCTTCTTCCGTTATATGCGGCCACTGGTGGAGGCCGGTCGGGTGTTCGCGGCCGTGCCGCCGTTGCACCGGATCGAGGTCGTCAACCCGGGGTCGAAGAAGAACGAGCTGATCTACACGTACAACGAGGCGCAGATGCGTCAGACGATGGCGCGGCTACGCAAGAACGGCCGGAGCGTGAAGGAGCCGCAGCGCTACAAAGGCCTGGGGGAGATGGACGCGCACCAGCTCGCCGAGACGACGATGGACATCCGGCACCGCACCCTGCGCCGGGTGAGGATGGCGGACGCCGCCGCCGCGGACCGGGTCTTTGATCTGTTGATGGGTAGCGAGGTCGCGCCACGCAAGGACTTCATCGTCGAGCGCGCCCACACCCTCGACCGGGAGCGCATCGACGCCTGACGCACGACGGCTGTCTGGTACTACACCGGACTGGTAGGACGCCGGCTCGTACGGCACCGTCGCTAGCCGGCTGGTGGCGATGGGCAGCCCAAGCGTCAGAACGCTGAGCGCTCAGCCAGGTGCCGCGGTGGCGGCGAACGGGTAGCGCGAGGGCACCGCCGTACTCGATCGATTTCTTCATCACCGAGGCCCTTCGTCGCCGACCAGGCAGGGTCATGCCTTCCAGGGGTCGATGACGACGAGTCCGCAGCCTTCGAAGTCCGCGACGTTACGGGTGGCGAGCGGCAGCTGGTGGACACGGCACACGGCCGCGATCATGGCGTCCATCGTCGGGCGCGGCCGGCCCGGCTCGGACGACAGCTCCCCGTAGACGTCCGCCGCCGCGCGATCGAAGGGCACGATGCCGCCCAACCCCTCGGCGAGGGCCTCCAGGTGCCGCCGCAAGGCGTCGCGGCGACGGCCCTCCGGGAGGAGGCGGACGCCGCGGGTCAGCTCTGCCCAGCAGGGGGCGGGCAGGAACAGATCTCGCGAATCGTGATCCCGCACCCAACGCAAGACCTCGGGGCAGGCATGGGGCTTCGTGAGTTCGGAGATGACGTTGGTGTCGAGGGCGACTCTCACGTGAAGAGCTCCCGGGGAGCGTCGTGCGTACGGACGGGCGAGGGGAGCTCGAGGCCGTCCTCTCGACACGCACCGTGGAACTCCACCAGGACATTGGGGACGTCAAGATCGACTCGGACGGCGTCGCCGAGGATCTGCCGGACCTCGGCTTCCATCGAGCGGCCATTGCGCCGCGCGCGCCGGCCCAAGGCGCGACGCACCCCCTCGTCGAGTCCTCGCACCGTAATCGTCGCCACTGCTAGCACCTCCTCATACAATGCTAGCAATGTCAGGGATTGTGCGGGGCCCCGCCGGAACGTCACGTCGCGCGGGGCCACTCCGCAGATGCGTCAGACGATGGCGCGGCTACGCAAGAACGGCCGGAATGTGAAGGAACCGCAGCGCTACGAGGGTCTGGGGGAGATGGACGCGCACCAGCTCGCCGAGACCACGATGGACATCCGCCACCGCACGCTTCGCCGGGTGAGGATGGCGGACGCCGCGGCCGCGGACCGCGTGTTCGCCCTCCTGATGGGCAGCGAGGTCGCGCCGCGCAAGGACTTCATCGTCGAGCGCGCCCACACCCTGGACCGGGAGCGCATCGACGCCTGAGGCCATGGGGCGTTGACGCACCTGGGGGATTGTGTGCACTTCTTGCCCGTGGGCAGGATCTGTAGGGGAAACCCCAGGTCGCCACGTACATCTCCTGCCCACGGGCAGGATCTGTAGGGGAAACCCCAGGTCGCCACGTACATCTCCCGCCCATGGGCGGGGTCTGTGCGCGAAACCCCTGGTGGCCCGTTGCATTTGCTGCCCACGGGCGCGAGGTGTACGTGAAACCCCTGGTGGCCTCGCGCATTTCTCGCCCGTGGGCGGCTTCCAGCCCCGGTTCAGATCTGGTAGTGCCCCACGTTCAGGTGGTCGCCGACCATGCCGGCCGCCAGGGTCGCGCCCGTCGCCGGGTCGATCACGATGAACGCGCCGCTGCCGTGCCCGTGCGCGTAGTCATCGGTGGCCACCGGCTCCGCGAGCGTGATCGACACGCGCACGATGTCGTTGAGCTGGGCCGCGGTCGGAGCCGCACCCGCCGGCGACTCGCCCGACACGCCACCCGCCACGTCCTCAGCCGAGCGCTCGTCGGGCGCCGTCCACCGCTGCTCGTCCACGTGCCAGCGCTCCACCACTGGGGAGAGCATTGCCCGCACGGCGTGCGTACCGACCTTCACCAGCACCCGCTGGTTCGGCGTCGACGCTCGCTCGGCCAGCCAGCAGGCGACCGCGTCCAGACGCTGGGTCACCATCGGGGCCGGCTCGCCCTGTCGCGCGAGGACCTCGCCGCGGCCCACGTCCAGCTCGTCGGCCAGCAACAGCGTCACGGACTCCCCGGCCACGGCCTTCTCGGCCGGGCCGAGAGGCGTGTCGATGCCGACGACCTTCGAGGTCAGCGCCGAGGGGTACGCGGTGATCGCGTCCCCCACCCGGACCACGCCCGCGCCGATCCGGCCCGCCAGGCCGCGGTAGTCCGGGTGCTCGGCGGTCCGGGGCCGGATCACGAGCTGCACCGACATGCGGAAGGCGCGGGAGGCGTCCTGGGCGGCCACGTCCTGGTCGTCGAGGTTCTCCAGGACGCCGAGGACGCTGGGACCCTCGTACCAGGAACCGGCCGGGTCGTTCGCGCCGTCCGGGGTGACGTTCTGGCCGGTCAGCGCGCTAATCGGGATGACCCGCAGGTCGTCGATCCCGACGTTGCGGGCGACCTCCCGGGCATCCGCGGCGACCTGGTCGAAGCGCTCCTGATCCCACTCGACCGTGTCCATCTTGTTCACGGCCACGACGACGTGCGGCACGGCCATCAGGGCCATCACCGCGAGGTGCCGTCGGGTCTGGACGAGCACGCCGCCGCGGACGTCGACGAGGATCAGCGCCGCGTCCGCCGTCGACGCGCCGGTCACGGTGTTGCGGGTGTATTGGGTGTGGCCGGGCGTGTCCGCCAGAATGAACGAGCGGCGGGGGGTGGAGAAGTAGCGGTAGGCCACGTCGATCGTGATGCCCTGCTCCCGCTCGGCCCGCAGGCCGTCGGTCAGCAGCGCGAGGTCCACGTCGGAGGCGCCGCGGCGCAGGCTGGCCGCCTCGATGGCCTCGTACTGGTCGGCGAGGATCGACTTGGTGTCATACAGCAGCCGTCCGACCAGCGTCGACTTGCCGTCGTCGACCGATCCGGCGACCACGAGCCGCAGCTGCGGCCGCTGGGCCACCTCGTCGCCGGCGCCCTCCAGGACCGCGCCCTCAGGGGTGATCGTGCTCGTGGACATCAGAAGTAGCCCTCCCGCTTGCGGTCCTCCATGGCAGCCTCGGAGAGGCGGTCGTCGGCGCGGGTGGCCCCGCGCTCGGTGAGCCGGCTGGCGGCCACCTCGGCGATCACCTCGGCCAGGGTGGTCGCGGTCGACTCGACCGCCCCCGTGCAGGACCCGTCGCCCACCGTGCGGTAGCGCACGGTCTTGCGGAGCAGTTCCTCGCCGTCCTTCGGCTGTCCCCAGGGGCCGGGCGTCATCCACATGCCGTCGCGCAGCCAGACGTCCCGGTCGTGCGCGTAGTAGATGCTGGGCAGCTCGACGCCCTCGGCCTCGATGTACTGCCACACGTCCAGCTCGGTCCAGTTGCTCAGCGGGAAGACACGGGTGTGCTCGCCGGGGGCGTGCCGCCCGTTGTAGACGCGCCACAGCTCGGGGCGCTGCTTGCGCGGATCCCAGCCGCCGAACGCGTCCCGGATGCTGAAGATCCGCTCCTTGGCGCGCGCCCGGTCCTCGTCGCGCCGGGCGCCGCCGAGCACGGCGTCATACCGCTGCTCGTTGATCGTGTCCAGGAGCGGCACCGTCTGCAGGGGGTTGCGGGTGCCGTCCGGGCGCTCGGCCAGCCGGCCGTCGGCGATCCACTCCTCGACCTTGGCCACCACGAGGGTATGGCCTCCGGCGGCCACGGTCGCGTCCCGGTAATCCAGCACCTCGGGCAGGTTGTGACCCGTGTCCACGTGCACCAGCGTGATCGGCAGCGGGGCCGGGGCGAGGGCCTTGCGGGCCACGTGCAGGAGCACCGCAGAGTCCTTGCCGCCGCTGAAGAGCAGCGCGGGACGGTCGAATTCGGCGACCACCTCGCGGACGATCTCGATCGCCTCGGCCTCCAGCGCGCGGATCGTGCTCTGCCGCAGCGCGCCGCTGGGGGGCGGCACCGGCCCGGGGGACGCCTGCGGCGCCTCCTGCGCCGGCGGCGCCTGGTCCGACGTCACGAGTGGGGTCATGCGAGTCCAGCCTCCTTCAGGTGGGCCAGCACGGTCCGCGCGCTCGCGCCGACCTCCTGGCCCGTCGTGTCGAGGACGAGATCCGGTCGGGACGGCGTCTCGTACGGGTCGTCCACCCCGGTGAGATTGCGGACGGTGCCGGCCGCGTGGGCCGCGTACAGGCCCTTGACGTCGCGCCGGGAGCACTCGTCCAGCGAGGTCGAGACGTGCACCAGCTCGAAGGCGAGGCCCTCCGCGGCGTGTTCGGCGCGGATCCGTTCGCGCACCTCGTCGTACGGGGCGATCACCGGCACGATCGCCAGCACGCCGTGCCGCGCGAGGAGCCGCGCCAGGTAGCCGACCCGCGTCACGTGGGCGTCGCGGTCGGCGCGGGAGAAGCCGAGGCCGGGGGAGAGATGGTCGCGCAGCTCGTCCCCGTCGAGCACCTCGACGGGGCGGCCGCCGAGTTCGTGGGCGACCGCCGTCGCGATCGTCGTCTTGCCGGCCCCGGACAGCCCCGTGAGCCACAGGGTCCCGCCGCGGAACGCGACCGGGCCATCCGGCCCGCGCGTCCCATCGATCGCGGGAGTTCCCGCCCGGGCTGCGGCTGCAGCGGCGGTCGCGCCGACGGCGCCCGTCACGGGGGCGCTCACCGGTGAATCCCGCACTCGGTCTTGGCCGTGCCCGCCCACCGGCCGGCTCGGGGGTCCTCCCCGGGCTTGACGGCCCGGGTGCAGGTCGCGCAGCCGATCGAGGGGTAGCCGCGGTCCAGCAGCGGGTTGCGGATCACGTCGTGCTCCGCGCAGTACGCCGCGACCTGCTCGTCGGTCCAGCGCACGATCGGGTTGATCTTGATCAGCCCGTGCGCGTCGTCCCAGCCGACCTCCACCGCGTCCGCCCTGGTGGAGGACTCCTGCCGGCGCAGGCCCGTACCCCAGGCCTCGTAGCCCGCGAGGGCCTCGGCCAGCGGGTTCTCCTTGCGCAGGAAGCAGCACAGGTCGGGGTCGCGGGCGAAGAGCTCCGCGCCGTACTGCGCGTCCTGCTCGGCCACGCTCTGCCGGGGGGTGACGTCGCGGACGGTGACCGCGTAGCGCTGCGCCACGAGGTCACGCGTCGCCAGAGTCTGCGGGAAGTGGTAGCCGGTCTCCAGGAAGAGCACGTCGACCCCTGGCGCCACCGAGGCGACCAGGTGGGGCAGGACGGCGTCCTGCATCGACGAGGCGATGGCCCACCGGGGGCCGAACTCCTGCACCGCCCACGCGATCACGTCACGGGCGTCGGCGCCGGTGAGGCGCTGCGCGGCCTCGCCGGCGATCTCGCGCAACTGCTCCTCCGGGCGCGGATCTGTCCGCTGCTCCTTCGGGGCGTCATCAAGCTGGGTCAACCTCGGTCCTTCCGTGGGACGTACGTGCGGCGGGGACAGACTAGGCAGGGCGCGCCAGGCGGGGGCGGCCCCGTCAGAGCAGCGGACAGGCGCTGCGCAGGCGCTGCAGGTCCAGGTAGCGCCGGGCTACCAGACGCACGGGAGGAGGTGACACGACCAGAACTGTCGCATCCTTCCCTGGCGATGCCCTTCGGAAACCGGCCTGCAGCGGCACCCTTCTCATATAACGAGAAGTTAGGATGCAACTTGTGTCAGGTTATCGAGAGCGGCGCGGCGTGTCCAACGCGCCTGACCTGGGGGAAGTCTCATACCAAGCCGTTTCACGCGTCGAAATGCCTGTCTCACATGGTGACTACGGATTTGACCCCCCGTCGGCCGGGCCGGACCGTGAGGTGGCGGAGGGTCCTAGCCCGAGGGGCAGGACCGCTGCTACCTCGGCGTCCTCCACCCGGCCCCCGCTTGACCCCCGTGATGACCCTGTGCTTCGACCTTTGCGCGTGCTGTGACCTTCGCGTGCTGTGACCTGTGCGGCGCCGGGCCACCGGCCCGCCGCCCTACCCGCGACGACGCGGTGCCTCACCCATCCCGCCCCCGTCGGTGCCTCACGCTCGACCGTGCGCCAGGCCGCCCCTAGCTCGCGCAGAAGGAGACCCCATCGCATGTCCATTGACCCATCCCTGGTGCTCGCCGGCGCTCTCGTCGGCCTGATGGTCGGCATGACGGGTATGGGCGGCGGAGCGCTCCTCACCCCGATCCTCGTACTGGTCTTCAAGGTCCCCCCGCTCGCCGCCGTCTCCAGCGACCTGGTGACCTCTCTGGTCATGAAGCCGTTCGGCGGGGCGGTCCACCTGCGCAAAGGCACGGTGCTCAAGCCGCTGCTCGGCTGGCTGGTCGTGGGGTCGGTCCCCGCCGCATTCATCGGGTCGGTCGTCATCGGGCGGCTGGCCAGCGGGGGGCACGCCGAGGCGGTGCAGGGCTTCCTCAAGGTCGTCATCGCGCTTGCGCTGATCGCCTCGGTCGTCGGGACCTGCGTGCGCACGTGGGTGGACTCTCGCCGCGCCGGGGAATCCAGGCAGCCGCTGGTGATCCACCCGGGGCGCACCGTGGCGATCGGCGCGATCGGCGGGCTGGCCGTGGGCCTGACGTCGGTGGGGGCGGGCACGCTGATCATCGCGATGCTGCTCTTCGCGTACCCGCAGTTGCGCCCCCAGCAGCTGGTCGGCACGGATATCGTCCAGGCCATCCCTCTCGTGGCGGCGGCCTCCCTCGGCCACCTGCTGTTCGGGGCCGTGCACTTCGGCATCACGCTCTCGCTGATCATCGGCTCGATCCCAGCCGTCATCGTGGGGGCGAAACTGTCCAGCTCGGCGCCGTCGGGGGTGATCCGTCCCATCGTCGCGGCAGTGCTGATGGGCTCGGCCATGGCCCTGCTGGGGGCGCCGGCCCCGGTGATCTTCGGGGGCGCGATCGTCGCCGCGGTCGTCGTGAGTACGCCGGAGCTTCGGTCGCTGCGGGCTCGTCTCGCCGCGCGGTCCGCCCGGACCGGATCGCCGCATAGCTCGGAGCTCGTGGAGGCGTCGTCTGCTCAGTCCGCGGCGCTGGCTCGTACGGCGCCCGCTGGCCGCGCGCCGTCCACCGAGTCCGCGACGTCGACCGATCGCCCGACGTAGACGGATCACCCGATGTCGACCGACAGTCCGGTGTCGACCGACTGCCCGACGTAGACGGATCGCCGGGTGTGGACCGACCGCCCGACGTAGACGGATCACCCGATGTCGACCGACAGTCCGGTGTCGACCGCCTTTGCCGATGACGGTCCGGTGTCGCGGATGATGGCCCGTGCATCCGCGGGCCCGGCTGCGCGTTCATAGCGCGCCGTCGGCGCTTCCGGGCCCGCATCCGGGCGTCCTCTAACCCGCGGGGGCGCTACCGGGCGTCCGCCCCCCCCGGTGGCCGCCCGTGGGCGGGTTCGGTACGCGTCGGTGCTGGTCGTCGGCGCCTGTTGTCGCCCGTGGGCGGGATCGGTCCGGAGGCGGGTCTGCGCCGAGCGCGACCTCAGGGCTCCTCGACGGGCCTGACCTCGTAGGTCACGGTCGCCTTCGGCGCTCCGCCGCAGGATCCAGGCCGGTCGGCTCGGACGTGTTCGACCACGTCCAGCACGGACGTGAGCCGCGCGTCGGCATCGGTCACCTCGACCCGGTGCGTGACCTGCTCGGCCCGGGGGTCCGTCTCGAGCACGCGCGTCGACACCGCGCCCGCCTGGTGCCGGCGGCCCAGCCCGCGCGCGTACGCGTCCGCCGCCTGCTCCGCGGGGGAGAGGTGGGCCAGCCCGCGCAGGTGCGCCGACGCCGCCTCCACCCCGTCGACCGCTCCCTCCGCGACCTCGCCCCGGCCGGCGGCATCCAGCGCCGCCACCGCGAGGTCCCCGTCGAGGCGGCCGTACATGACCCCGAGCGGGAGCGTGACCGCCGTGGCCGCGTACCGGTGCCCCGACAGATGGCTGCTCTCCCAGACCTGCGTGCCCCGCCGCTCCGCGGCGAACGTGGCCACCGCCCGCCCCCGGGTCGCACAGCACACGTCGCGCTTGGCATTCGTGCAGACCAGCAGGATCGGCTCGCTCGCCTCCTGGGCGCCAGGGAGCGCCGCCCGAGCCGCCGCCCGGTCTCCGGCCGCGAGCGCCTCCCACGGCAGGTCGGTCAGCACGGCGGGTTCGTCGAGGACGGCGGTAAGCAACCAGGGCTCTCCGCTCGGCATGCCTCCGGCGAGGAAGACCCGGTGCGGCGATCCGCTCGGCCCGTGGGCCTGGTGGCCGATCCGGCGGATCAGCACGGCGCGTCCGCCGGCCCGTTCGGCCTCGTCGTGCAGGACCTTGCCGACCTGCGGGTCGAGCCGGGACTGCTCGAACGCGAGCGCGCCCCACGGTCCCCGCTGCTCCAGCGCAAGCCAGAACCGTGTCGGCGGGGCGGTGCCCCAGAGGGCATCTTCGTCCCAGAGCTCGCTGCAGGGTGTGGGGGTCGGCATCCCCTCACCGTAACCACGGGTCGCGACCCGCGCGCCTCCGGACCGTCCAGCCGGATCGCACGGGACCGACCATCCGGGCCGACAGGCGGCCATCCGGTCGGTCAGGCGCGACGCGACGACCATCACGTCCGCCCGAATCCGCGTCCCCAGGCGCTGCGGGGTGATGATGGGAGAGGTGGGCCGGACCCGGCACGAGGCGCCCGGGGCGGCGGCCGGGAGGAGCGAGGGCATGTACTCGACGGCGTTGACCAGGCAGTCCCGCGAGGAGGCCCTGCGGGTCATGTGCGACCCGACCGGGGTCGACCTGCTGGTCGTGGGCGGCGGCGTGACCGGCGCCGGGATCGCGCTGGACGCGGCCACGCGCGGGCTGCGGGTGGCGATCGTCGAGGCCCGGGACTGGGCGGGGGGCACCTCGCAGTCCTCCAGCAAGCTGGTGCACGGCGGGCTGCGTTACCTCTACAACCTCGACGTGCCCCTGGTCGCGGAGGCACTGCGCGAGCGCGGGGTTCTGCTCGACCGCACGGCGCCGCACCTGGTCTCGCCGCAGCCGTTCCTGTGGCCGCTCACGACCAAGGTGGTGGAGCGGGCGTACAGCGCAGTCGGCGTCGGGATGTACGACGTCCTGGCGCAGCTCGGCGGCCTCGGCCGGCCGGGCGTTCCTGTTCAAAAGCACTACACCCGTGAGGGCGCGCGGGAGCTTTTCCCGGGCATCAAGGACGACGCCCTCGTGGGGGCCATCCGGTTCTACGACGCCCGCGTGGATGATGCCCGCCTCGTGCTCGCGCTGGTCCGCACGGCCGCGGGATTCGGCGCGCTCGCCGCGAGTCGCACCGAGGTCGTCGGCTTCGAGCGGGCCCCGACCGGGCGGGTGATCGGGGCTCAGCTCCGCGACCTGGAGGGGGACCGGGAGCTGCACGTGAGGTGCCGGTATGTGCTGTCCGCGACCGGCGTGTGGACCGAGCGGACCCAGGACCTGGTGCGCGACGACGCCGGCCTCCGGGTGCTCGCCAGCAAGGGGATCCACATCGTCGTGCCGCGCGAGGCCGTGGACGGCGACATCGGGCTCTTTCTGCGGACCGAACGCTCGGTGCTGTTCGTCATCCCGTGGGAGCGGTACTGGATCATCGGGACCACCGACACGGCCTGGACCCAGGATCTGGAGCGCCCCGTCGCGACGGCCGCGGACATCGACTACATCCTCCAGCACGCCAACTCGGTGCTCGCCCGGCCGCTGACCCACGACGACATCATCGGGACTTACGCGGGGCTGCGGCCGTTGCTGCAGCCGAAGACCAAGGGCGGCGGCGACCCCGCGAAGGTGAGCCGGGAGCATACGGTCGCCTCCATCGCACCGGGGATGAGCGCGATCGCGGGCGGGAAGCTCACCACCTATCGGGTGATGGCCTCCGACGCCGTGGACGTCGCGGTCGCGGACCTGGACGGGCCGGCCGAACCGGACCGACCCTGCCTCACCGAGGACATCGAGCTGGTGGGGGCGGGCGCCTACCGGGGTCTGCTCGCGCAGCGCCGTGACCTGGCCGGTCGCACCGGTTGGTCGCCAGAGCGCGTCGAGCGGCTCCTGCACCGGTATGGGGACGAGGTGCGCATCCTCATGGACATGGTGGGTGATACCCCGGCACTGGGGGAGCCGCTGGTGCACGCGCCCGACTACCTGCGGGTGGAGGCGGCCTTCGCCGTCACCCACGAGGGGGCGCTGCACCTGGAGGACATCCTGACCCGCCGGATCCGCCTGGACTTCGAGGTGCGCGACCGGGGCGTCAGCGCCGCCGGCGAGATCGCTGACGTCGTGGCCCCGCTGCTCGACTGGGACGAGGACGCGCGGGCGCGGGAGCTGGACGCCTACCGGCGCCGGGTCGCCGGGATCGCCGCCGCCGAGCGGGAGCACACCGACGAGCAAGCCGTACGAGCTCGCGCCGCCGAGCAGGAGCCGTGCCCGATCGGCGGCTGACCGGGGTTGACGGAAGCGCGCGGGTCGGTCCCGTCGGTCCCGCTGACACCGCCCGTCGGCGTGGAACGATGGAAACCACCCGTATCGCCCCGGGCCCGCGCCGCGTCCGGCGCTGACGGGTGCCGCGAGAGGAGTCGAGGATGACCGCGCAGTACGTCATGGCGATCGACCAGGGCACGACGAGCTCCCGGGCCATCGTGTTCGACCGGGACGGATCGGTGGTCAGCATCGGGCAGAAGGAGCACGCCCAGCACTTCCCGCAGGCCGGCTGGGTCGAGCACGACGCGGTCGGGATCTGGGCCAACGTGCGCGAGACCGTGGCGCAGGCGCTCGCCCGCGCCGAGATCAACCGCCACGCCCTCGCCGCCGTCGGCATCACCAACCAGCGCGAGACCACGGTGGTG
>CAKUSI010000038.1 GCA_934678955.1 uncultured Austwickia sp.
CCGACCGGGCGGGCCCACGCCTGTTCGTCCAGATGCTGGACGCCGTCGACCCACGACCCGACCACCTCGTCGAGGCGGGCGAGGGCGTCCGTGGCGGTGGTGGGGTAGTCGTAGGACTGGTAGTCGACCGGTGGCCCGCCGAAGTGGGACGCCACCCGGGCGCCGAACACGCCCACGAGCAGGTGGCCGAAGCGCCACGCGATCGTCGTGACCGGGGCGGGTTGCGGCTCGGGGTATGCCCAGTCGATGCCGCCGGGACGGATGCTCCAGGAGTTCGGGGCGGGCTCCCAGAGGTACTCCTCGTCGGTGAGGCCGTCCAGGCGCGGGCGCGCCTGTTGCTGCCAGTGCCAGGTGAACTGTTCGAGGATGCGGGCGTTCCAGTCCATGGGCCCATCCTGCTCCCGTCCGCGGAGGGGCGCCAGAGGGGGCGGGCCAGGCTGATGCGCGGGTCAGGCCGGGTAGGTGACCACGCCCGCGGCGTCCACGTGCGGGGTCGCGCCCCAGGCGCCGAGCTCGTGCAGGCGGGGTTCGGCGCCGGTCATCAGGTGCCACACACGCCAGCCGCGTGCGGTGAGCGTGGTCGCGATCAGGGAGCGGTGGCAGCGCCACGGTATCGGCTCGCCGCAGAGGATGGCCACGCGCTTGCGTCCGGCGAGGGTGGTGAGCCGGTCGAGGCCCTCGGCGAACTCGGGCAGCAGGGTGTGGTCGGCGTAGTTGTGGAAGCTCTGGTTCTGCCAGCCCGCGTTGACGGCGGGGTCGATCGGCTGGCGCGGGCGGCGCCCGGCCAGTTCGGGGATGTGGAGGTAGTCGATCCCGGCCTCGCCCAGCCAACCCGGGAGGGCGTCCCGGCTGAACTGGGGGCTGCGCCGCGACCCGGGCTGGGCGCGCACATCGGCCACCACCTCGACGTCACCCCTCGCGAGGGTCTCGAGGAACACCGGTTCGGGGCACGTCCAGTGCCCGATCGTCCAGATGTCGCGCGATTCCATCCCCCCATCGTGGCCCAAGGGGCACGAATCACGCCCCACAACGTGTCATGACGTGGGTACCAGCGCGGTCTAGGGTGGCCATGTGACCACCCCCACGCCTTACCGCATCCTCATCGCCGACGACGATCCCGACGCACGGTCGGCCTACCGGGCGTTCTTTGCGACCCAACGCGAGTTCGAGTTGGTGGGGGAGGCCCGCAACGGTGTCGAGGTTGTGGAGGCCTACGTCACGTTGCGCCCTGACGTGGTCCTCATGGACCTGCAGATGCCGGGCATGTCCGGTATCGACGCCACCCGGCGGATCTGCGAGCGGCACCCGGGGGCCTGCATCGTGGCGATGACGACCTTCGGCACTCGGGAGTACGTCGTCGCAGCTCTGCGTGCCGGGGCCTCCGGCTACCTGGTGAAGGACGCGGGTGGGCCGGCACTGCGCAACGCACTGGTGCAGGCACTGGGCGGGCACATGCCCCTGTCAGCCGCCGTGCGGCGTGAACTGGTCGCCACCATCGTGGACCAGGACCAACCTTCTGAGGCCGACCGGCACGGGCTGGCTCCCCGGGAGATGGAGTTGCTCGGCTGGTTGGCGCACGGCCTGACGAACAAGGAGATCGCCTCCCGCATGCACGTGTCCGAGGGCACGGTGAAGCAGTACGTCGCCAGGATCTGCGACAAGTTGCAGGTCAACTCGCGCACCCAGGTGCTCGTGCGCTCGATTCAGCTGGGGCTGGTCAATCCGAGTCAGCTGCCGCCGATCGGAGGGTGAACAGCCTGCTCTGCCGGGGGGCGACGGGGTCGGCGTCCGGCGTCCGGGGCAGGGTGGCGGCGACCACCCAGTGCCCGCCCTCGGGCCCCGCCGTGAAGGTGGCCCCGGTCAGTGCTGCGCGTTCGGACAGGCCGAGCAGGCCGAAGCCGGTCGAGTCGGCGCTGGGCTGCGGGTGGGGCGGCAACACGCTCGACACCCGCACGTCCAGTGTCGTGTCGGACGGGGTGATAGCCATCGTGACCGGTGACCCGGCCGGCGCGTAGCGCAGGATGTTGGTGGTCGCCTCCCGCAGGATGCGGCTCACCGTGCGCTGGGTCGTCGGGTCCGCCGTGTCCGCGCCCTCGAGCACCCGAAGGTCCACGGGGTGGCCGGCGGCGCGCAGGGTCTCGGCCGTGGCGGTGGCGGCACGACCGGGGGTGGTTCGGGGCTCGGGGTCGGGCGGTGCCTCCTGACGGGTCAGGTTCACCAGCGTCGCCAAGTCGGCCTGGGCGGCCGCGTTCAGCCGGACCAACCGCAGCCGGGTGGCGGTCAGGGCGTCCGGGTCGTCCGTCGTGCCGTGGGCCAACAGGACCATCGTCATGAGGCTGAGCTGGTGGGCGACGATGTCGTGCAACTCGCCTGCCAGTTGGGTGCGTTCGGCGGTGCGCGCCACCTCGAACGCCTGGGTGAGGCGTTCGAACTCCGCGACGTGCTGGGCGCGCACGCGGACGAAGTACCGCACCCCGAAGCCCACGGCCACCCCGAGCGCCAAGAGGATGACCGAGGCGGCGGCCGACACCGGGTCTCCGCCATCGCGATGCCACCAGGCCACGGCGAGTGCGGACGCAACGGCGACGGCCGCCACGGCCCGGGGCCAGGCCGCCGCCACCACCGCGACCAAGAACACCCCGACCAGGTTCAGGGGTGAGAACCCGGGGGACGGGGTGAGCAGGGTCACGCAGGCCAGGGTCGCGGAACCCAGCACCACCACGGCCGCCCCCGGGGACACCGCGGCTACCGCGAGGCCGAGGAAGGCGGCCACCATCACGAGGTCGGACATCACGACGGCCAGGTCGCCGCCCCAGTCCAGGGTGACGCCCACGAGCCAGGTCCCCGCAGCCGCTGTCGCGGGCATGACGAGGGTGAGCCTGGCTGCGTTGAGGCTGACCCGGGTCAAGAACGGCCTGCGTGGGGCGTCCGCGGGGGCGGGGCTGGTGTGGCCGCGTTCGGCGACGGACTCCTCAACGAGCCACTGCGTGACCCCATCGACCTCCCGGAGTCCGACGCCCACCACCACCTCGTCGCCGGCCGCGGCCAGCCGTAGGTGGACGATCCCGGTCCTCCCATCGTCCCCGAGGCGGTCGGTCGCTTCCCGCAGGATGCGCAGGAGGGCATCGACGTGGGTGGTCCGGGGAAGAGTGACCGGGTCAGGCACGTCGATCTCGACGGTCCAGCCGTGCCCCACCAGGTGGTCCTCGACCTCCTCCAGCGCGCTGACCAGGTCGCTGGGAGCATCCCGGTGCTCAGAAGGGGTCCCTCGCAGGGTGGAGACGAGCCGCCGCAGCCGACTGAGGCTCGCCCGCGCCCGCGCATCCACCTCGGCCAGCGACGTGGTGCCCGCACCCGTCACCTGCGCGCGTTCCAGTAGGTCGCCCGTGGCGAGGAGGTCGCCGGCGAGGATGGCGGACAGCTCCCCGGCCAAGGAGTCACGTTCCTCCTGCCGGACGGCGCGTACGCGTTCACCCAGGAGGGTCAGCTCCTGCGAGGACTGGATCCTGTGCCGCAACAACCACCGCAGGACCAGCCCTCCCCCGAGGGCGGCCAGGAACAGGGTCGCGAGGAAGTAGGGCTCCGAGCTGCCCGAGGACCACCACACGTGACCTGCCCGGATCCCAGCCAGTGCGGTCAGCGCCACGAACGCCACCCGGGGGTGCGCGCGAGCGGCCACCACGATGGTCACGACGAGGAGGGGGGTGGCTCCGTAGTCACGCCCGGTGAGGATGTCGGAGATCAGCGGGACCAGCGTGAGCAGCACGCCGGGGATGGGATGGAACAGGGTGAGGATCACGGCCCCGGCGGACACGGCGCTCAGGACGAGGTCGACAGGTTGGTGCCACAGCCAGACGTTGAGGAGGGCGTCCGCGATGACGAACACGATCACCGCAGCCTGCACGGCTCGCCATGCTCCGCCTTCGTTGCTGGCGGGCCGGCGACCTGGGTTCGGGGTGGTCATGGTGCCCTCCGGGGTGGATGGGGGGTAGACGGATCCTAGCCCCCCTCCAGCTGGTCGGGTCGGTGTCCGCACCGTGGACTACGTGGTCGGGAGGGCGAGGGAAACCACCCAGTTGTCGCTCTGGATCCCCGCCGACAGGGAGCCGCCGGTCAGCGATGCGCGCTCGTGGAGACCGCGCAGCCCCCATCCCAGGCAGGGCGGGCGGGTGCCGGGGGGCACGGGGTTGGTGATGGTCAGGATGACTTCGTGGTCACGCACACGACCCTGCACCTCGACGCGGCACTTCGGGGGCGCGTGCCGGATCACGTTGTCGGTGGCCTGGCGGATGGTCCGGGTCAGCGTCCGCTGAACGGTCAGGGACAGGCCGTCGATCGCCGCCGGCAGTTCCATCCGGGTTTCGAAGCCGGCGTCGAGCAGGGCACGCTCGGCCTCGGCGGCCGCCTCGGTGGGGGGCAACATCTCAGCGAGCTCACGAAGCTCGGTGCCGGAGGCGGCCGTGGCAGGGTCGTCGCGCAACACCTGGACGAGCAGGCGCAACTCTGTCAGCGCCTCCCCGGCCGCCTCGTCGACGGTGTCCAGCACACGGCTGAGCTCGTCGGGGTTCTGGGTCCCCCGCGACCCCATGATCTGCAGGGACGCGGTGGACAGGTGGTGGGCGACGACGTCGTGCAGCTCGCGGCTCAGGGTGCGCCGCTCGTCAGCGCGGATCCGGAGGTTCTCGCCGGAGAGCCGAGCCTCGGACAGGGCGGCCCGCTCGCTGCGCTCGCGCAGGAGCAGGCCGACCCAGCCGAAGAGGAGGCCGATGGCCAGGCTCGTGGCGAGCATGGCCACCATCGCGATCCGTTGGTCACCGGTGTAGAGGACCGCGCGCACGCCCACATAGGCGACCAACGCCACGCTGGCGATGCCCCCCGAACGGCGCGACAGCTGGGACAGGGCCAGCCCGGTGACGACCGCCAGGAGGAAGGCGTCCAGGCTCGTCGACGTCCAGACCAGGCCGGCCGTCAGCGGGATGGCGGCGACGCCGAGCCCGATGCGGGGGCGCCACAGGGCGATGATGCCGGCCGTGTAGGCCAGGACGTCCATGGTCACCTGCAGGGGGGTGACCTGTTCCGGGACAGGGTGCGCCAGCGCCAGTCGTCCGTAGTCGAGCAGGAGGAACGCGAGCAGCGCCGTGGCGACCAGCCGGATCGAATCGATTCCGGTCAGCGCCCTGACGCGCCGCAGCGTGGCGATGCCCGCGCTCTCCATGTCGTGGTAGACCGGCACCGAAAGGGACATCAGCACCAGCCGAACAGCTTGCACCACACGGCGGTCGGCTGCTGCGAGGGCGGGGTCAAGGAGGCGGCGTCGGCGGGGGTGGCGGGCGCGATTGCGAGCACGATGGTTGCGGTCAGGGCGAGGGCAGCAGTCTTGATGCGCATGGGTGGGTCCTTCCTCGGGGTTCGTTGTTGAAATGATCGTGACGTCTTCGTGGGGCCTGTCACCATTCACCATCAGACAGTCCTGTCCGGAGGCGCGGGGGGCGTCTCACCCGCGGAAGCCCAAGACTGGCCACAAGTGAACTACGGCCCCTTGCCCTTCGGCGGTGGGATGGGTGTCATGACTTCAATCGCCCCCTCGCGCGTCCTGATTGCAGATGACGACCCCTTGGTTCGTCAGGCGTACCGGTCCTTCTTCTCCGCCCAGGAGGCCTTCTGCCTCGTGGGTGAGGCCCGCAACGGGCAGGACGCCATCGACTCCTACGGGGTCCTCAAACCGGCCATCGTGCTCATGGACCTCCAGATGCCCGTCGTGGCGGGCATCGAGGCGACCGAGCGGATCTGTGCGCGCTGGAGCGACGCCTGCATCGTGGCGCTCACCACCTTCGGGACGCGCGACTATGTGGTCGCCGCGCTGAAGGCCGGCGCGTCCGGCTACCTGCTGAAGGATTCGGGGGCCGACAATCTCGTGGCAGGGATGCATCAGGCGCTGCGGGGGGACATGCCCCTCTCGGCGTCCGTGCGCCGGCAGCTGGTGAACTCCGTGACCAGTGATGCCACAGCGCGCACCCCGGTGGATGTCGGCCTCACCCCGCGGGAGACGGAGTTGCTGGGCTGGCTCACCCAGGGCATGACCAACTACCAGATCGGCCGGGCCATGTACGTGTCCGAAGGGTCGGTGAAGCAGTACCTGTCCCACATCGGGGACAAGCTGGGGGTGAAGTCGCGCACGCAGATCCTGATCCGCGCCATCCAGCTCAACATCGTCGACCCGCATGTCGCGCCCGGGGAGACGCGCTCCGCCGTGCGCTGATCCGACGTCCTCCGGGCTGCCCGAAAGTGCATGGTCGCACCGCCGGGCACGGCATTGAATGGGTGTCACGAAGGGGAGGAACCCACCCGAGGAATCGGGCGGCGGCTCTCCCGAACACACCCCCTCGATTCCCCTGGAGGTCGTCATGGGCGTTCGCCCCGAGTACTTCACGGCCGCGTCGGCCGCCTCCCCGTACTACCGTGCTGCGCGCCGGATGGACGAGATGGTCAAGCCCGGCCCAGCGCTGCAGACGGAGGAACTGCCCCCCGGATGGCTGCGCCAGGTCTGGGACGTCTGGGAGGGCTGGACGCCGCGGGAGTGGCGTCCCCGCCTCCAGGGCTGGAAGATCCATGTATCGGCCTCGCTCCGCGACGCCGAGGAGACCCTGGCGCGGACGACCCGGGTGTGCGTCGAGCACGGGGTGGCCTTCAAGTTCCTGCCGAGCACGGCCCAACTGGCGTTCAGCAACGGCAAGCAGAACGATCGCGGCCAGTCGGGGAAGTTCATCACCATCTATCCCGATGACGACGACCAGTTGGCGACCCTGCTGGCCGCCCTGGAGACGGTGCTCGCCGGCCAGGAGGGGCCCTACATCCTCAGCGACCTCCGGTATGGGGAGGCGCCGGTGTACGTCCGCCACGGTGGGATCATGCCCCTCAGCTATCCCGACGGCGTCGATGAGCCCGTCAGCGCGGTGGTCGCCGGGCCGGAGCAGGTGCTCGTCCCCGATGCCCGCCAGCCGCGCTTCCAGGTCCCCGATGGGGTCGACCTCCCGCGGTGCCTGGACGCCGCACACGAGCGGTCCCGGCGGAGCGAACCCAGCCGGCTGCGGGAGTTCAAGGCGATCACGCCGCTGCACTTCAGCAACGCCGGTGGCGTCTACCGGGCCACGCTACCCGACGGGACCCGTCGCGTCCTGCGCGAGGCACGCCCCCACACCGGGCTGGATGGTCGAGGCCGTGACGCGATCACCCGCCAGCACGAGGAGGAGGCCGTCCTGTGGGACCTCTCCGGGGTCGAGGGGGTCCAGCAGATCCGGGGGTCGTTCACCGCCTGGGAGCACCGCTATCTCGAGCTCGACCACGTGGATGGGCTCACCCTGAGCGGGTGGATCGTCCGCAACGCGCCGGCCCAGGGCGCTGCGACGCCCGACGACGTGGCCGCCTACGGTCGCCGGTGCGTGGCCGTCGCGGGGCGCCTGGTGGAGATCATCGAGCGCATCCATGCGGCCGGTTGGTGCGTCGGCGACCTGCACCCGGGCAACGTGATGGTCACCGACGACGACGAGGTCGTCGTCCTGGACCTCGAGGACGCCACCCGGTTGGGCGAGGACCGGGTCGTCGGGTTCCGCGTCTACGAGTTCTGCGCCCCGCACGGATTCTCGGCGGAGGAGGCGGACTGGTACGCGGTTTCCCGGTCGGTGATGATGCTCTTCGTCACCGACTGGGAGCTGGAGGTCATCGCCCCGGACTACTGGGCAGAGGCGCTGCGCCGCGTCGCCACCGAGCACGGCCCGGAGGCCGCCCGGCTCATCGAGGAGGTGTGCAGCCGCTTCCCCGCGACGCGGCACCTGCTCTCCCCCGATGAGACCGTGGGCCTGTGGCCCCAGACCCCGGAGCCGGTCTCGGCCATCGCAGGGCTCGACGCGGGCATCACTTGGTCGCGCAGGTTCTCCCCGGACGGCTCCTACCCCGGCGACCCGGCGGGCTATGGCAGCGAGGCCTTCGCGCACGGCCGGGCCGGAGTGGTCTGGGCCCGCGCCCGGCTCGACCTCCCGATCCCGGACGCCGATGTGGACGCCCTGGCCACGGCCGCGGCCGCGTGGCCCCGACACGGGCACCCCGGCCTGTTCGACGGCCTCGCGGGCATCGCCCTGGCGCTCGCCGATGCGGGCCGTCCCGATGCCGCGGTGTCCGCCGCCACAGCCGCCCTGGCCTCCGCTGCCGGACGCCGCAGGCTCGACCTGCACGGGGGCATGGCCGGGGTCGTGCTGGCGGGCCTGGAGGTGGCCCGCTGCAGCGGGGACGACGGGCTCAGGGCGACCGCGCACGCCGAGCTGGACCGGCTCGACCGCGCCCTGCCCGGCCACGGCCCGTGCTGGGACGCACTCACCCATCGTCGCGGGCTCCACCACGGCCTCTCCGGGGTGGCCCTCGCGCTCCTGTCGGCACACCTGCTGACGGGGGACCCGCATCGCCTGGACCGAGCGATCGACCTGCTGCGCGCCGACGTCGCGGCCTGCGAGGTGGGTCCCGACGGCGAGGCGATGGTCATCGACGTGGACAACGGGCGCGCGCTGCCGTACCTCGACTGGGGTAGCGCGGGCGTCTGGACGGTCGTCCAGGTCGCCGAGCGGGCGGCCCGACAGCAGCTGCTCACCGACGCCCAACGGGCCACCTTCGTGAGCGCCGCGTCCGCGCACTTCTACATCTACCCGAGCCTCCATCGCGGCCGGGCCGGCACCTTGGTCGCCCTGGCCGGCGACGGCGACGGATCCGCTGGGGCTGTGGAACACCAGACCGACCTGCTACTGCGCACCCTGCTGCACCGCGACGGCATGGGTTTCGTCGCGGGGGAGGGCTTCCTGCGGCTCAGCTCGGACCTGGCGACCGGCGCGGCCGGGGTGATGGTCGCGCTGCACGCCGTGGGCGCCGGCCGCCCCTTCGACGCGTTGCCCCTGGGCCGAGCGACGGCGAACCTCCTCGCCGCGTTGCCGGTGCCGACCGTCCCGGTCCTCGACCTCGACGCGGTCGGGCAGGTGGCCAGCCATGGCTGACGTGCTCGTCCTGCAGGACATCGACCTGGTCGACACCCCCGCCGACCTCTACAACTCCACCAACAGCGTCTACGCATGCGTCCAGATGAGCCACCTCAGCGTGGGCTGTTGAACGGCACAACCACCGCGAGAGGAGGTGATCACCATGTCTGACGTTCTCGGCATGCAGGAAGGGTCCGAGACCCCCGAGGAGGAGAAGCTCGTCATCCGCAGCTTCATGTCCCAGTACGCGTGGTGCTGGCAGGCGAAGAGCAACGTGTCCACCATCTGCCTCTGACCGCATCCCCCACCCATCCCACCCAGCGAATCGAGAGGAGGTGATCGTCATGGCCGACATCCTCAAGCTGCAGTCCAAGGGTCCCGAAACCCCCGGCGAGCGCAAGTTCACGCTGCCGTTCCCGCGCAGCAACACGTCCCTGGCCGTGTGCCTCGCGCGGAGCAACGTCTCCGTGTTCTGCCCGATCCTCTTCTGACGCCGCGGCGCCGCAGCCCGTCGGCTGCGGCGCAACGCGGTTGACCACCACCCGATGCGCCGACAGCGCAGCACCACACGAAGGGAAGTGACCTCCATGGCCGAGGTGATCCAACTCCAACATGAAGAACCCGAGGTCCCGGACGAGCCCAAGGCGTCCAACGTCTCGTACTTCGCCTGCAACAACTCCAACTACAGCCAGACGCTCTGCTGGCGGTTCTGACCACCAACACACGGACGGAGGGCGATCGATGATGTCGGGGCACACGACCAGCGCCGAACACATCGGCGAGCTGTTGGCCGACCCCCCTCGGGGGCCGATGCGCCGCTTGGTGAAGGTGCTGCGGTCCGATCCACGGGCCGTGGTCCTGGCCTGGGTGGGGACCGTCCTGGCCTCGCTGGCGTCCCTCGCCCAGCCCGCCCTCACCGGGGAGGTGGTCGCCGCCCTGCAGGCGTTCGACCTGTCCCGGATCATGGTCGTCGGCGGACTCCTCGTCGGCGCGGCTCTGGTCGCATCGGCGCTGACGATGGCCGTCAACCTCCTGGTGAACTACTCGGGCAACAGGCTCGTGCGGCGCTTCCGCGACGAGTCGGCCCAGGTCGCGTTGCGGGTGCCGGTCGCCCGGTTGGTCGACCACCCGACCGCGGACCTGGTGTCCCGCTGCGCGATCGACTCCGAGAAGATGGGCGACGTCTTCACCCGCGGTCCAATCCAGGCCCTGGGCAGCCTCGTCCTGGTGATCGGATCCCTGATCCATATGCTGCTCATCGACCCCGTGCTGACCGTGTCGGCGCTCGGGCTGTGCCTGGTGTCGCTGGCGGTCGTGGTCGTGGTCTCGAACCGGCTCACCGGCGTCGCCCTCGCCCGCCAGGAAGCCCAGGGCGCCTATGTCGCGGAGGTCACCCGCGCGCTCGACTCGGTCCTCACCCTCCGGGCGTTCGTGGCCAACGCCTTCGCGCTGGGACGCCTCACCACCAGCAGCCAACGCCTGCAGGACGCCGCCAACCGGGTGGCCCGCACCCAGGCCTTCATGCAGCCGCTCGTCACGGGCCTCATCCAGGCGACCCTGCTCGTGATCGTGCTGCTCGCCTTCCTGCGGGTGCAGACCGGGGCGCTGCCCCCCGACTCCCTGGTCGCCTTCTTCCTGTACACGATGCTCCTCATCGGGCCCATCGCCGGCTCGACCGAGACGGTCATGCTCATGGCCGAGACGCTCGGTTCCCTGCAACGACTGGTGGACCTGCGCGCCCTGACCGAGCGGTTGCCGCATGCCGGCGTGCAGGTCACCGAACGGATCGACGGGCTGACCCTGGAGGATTACGGCAACCGGCCCCGCGCCGACCCCGACCTCCTCGACGGGGAGATCAGTTTCCGCAACGTCACGGTCACCCACCCGGGGGCCGCCGAGACCGAGGGGGCGCGGGAGCACGCGATCAGCGACGTGTCCTTCGACATCGCCCCCGGGTCCTGGGTGACACTGACCGGCACGTCCGGGTCGGGCAAGTCGACGATCCTGTCGGTCCTGGAGCGTTTCGTCGTGCCCAGCACCGGCCTAGTCCTCATGGACGGCATCCCCATCGACGTGCGGGACGAGGACGTCTACCGCAGCCAGGTCGGCTACATCGAACAGTCGTGCCCGCTGTTCGCCGGAACCGTCCGGGACAACCTCCTGCTCGGCCGGGACACGATCAGCGACGACGAGTGCTGGGAGATGGTGGATCGGGTGGGCCTGCTGGCCACGCTCCGGCAGCGGCCCGAGGGGCTGGACGCCCCGGTGGGGGAGTCCGTCCACGCCTTCTCCGGGGGCGAACGGCAACGCCTCGCCATCGCCCGGACCCTGCTCCGCCGACCGCGCGTGCTGTTGCTCGACGAGATCACCTCCGGTCTGGATGTGCTCAACCGCGCCCAGGTCCTCGAGCTGATCCGGTCCACCATGAGCGGCATCACCACGCTCTCGGCCGGGCACGGACGCCACGCCACGGAGGGCGCCGACCAGGTGCTCGTGCTCGACGGCGGCCGCCTCGTCGAGAGCGGCCACCCGGACGCCGTGGCCCGCCGATCGGCCCTCTTCCGCTCGTTGATCGCGCAGTGATGGGGACGGGCGCGGCCACCGGGGCCGCCTGCGACCGGTACGCGTGGGTGGACGACCTCACCCAGGGGGCGCTCCTGGACGAGCTCGCCCGGCACGGCGTCGCGCTGGCCGGGCGTCCCGAACCGGAGGATCGGGCCCAACACCTGGCCGACGAGGACGAACGGGATCGCTTCCAGCTGATCCCGCTGGGGAACTCGTGGTTCCGGCTGGAGCCGGACTCCGGCGGCCGGTTGTGGGGCAGCTTCGTGCCGGACCCGCGCTGGCCGCACGTGACTGACGGGCGGCCGCCGGTCCGGATCGACGACGACTCCCAGGATCTTGAGGGATGGCTGACGGCGCGGGCCGACATCGAGGGCACCGGATCGCGTTGGGTCAACGTGCTGCGACGCCCCGAGCGCGAGGCCTACGTCGCCCTGCTGTACGAAGCGGGCGACGTCGCGCCGCAGCGCCGCCTGCTCGTGCCGGGCGTCTACCCCGACATCAGCCTGGTCGCCGACGGGCGACGCCTGGCGTTCGTCGAACCGGACCGCGAGGTGCGCGGTGGGCAGCACGCCGTGGTGGCCGACGCCGACCCCGACCGGTTCGAGGACTCCCGGGTCGTGATCGCATCCTCCCCGGTCGGGGGGCTCGGGATCAGGCCCTGCTCGGTGCGGCGCTACTTCAAGCTGTCGCACGGCATCCGCTCCGAGCGGGTGTGGGACCTCGTGGACTCCCTCGCCGCACGACCCCGGCCCATCCTGGTGCCCGGCAGCCCCGCCGACCCGGCCCTGTTCGACGTCGCCCAACTCGACGGCCAGGACGTCGTCGTGCAGCTGATCAACCACGACGGCCACTGGACGCTGCGCGCCAGCGTCATCACCCGCGGCGAGGTCCTGCGGGGCTGGTCCTGCGCGACGGGACCGGGGCGTGCCAAGGAGATCAGCACCGGGACCGGGTTCGCGGTCGTCCGGGTGGCACACGACGGCGAGGAGTTCCTGCACCGGATCGCCATCGAGGGCTTCTCCTCAGGGGGAGCGGCCCTGCTCGCGGCACCCGGCCTGCTGGACCTCTCCATGAACCGGGTCTCCCCGGCGATCGGGTTCGGTGCGGTCGAGATGAGCGGGGGCATGCCACCGTTCGCCTGGTTCTTCGACAACGCGGGGGACCTCCGCAACGATCCGGACCGTGTCGCCCGTCGCCAGACGACCATGGCGCGCTCCGCGCGTGAGGCCTACGCCTCCGATGACGGGTACACGGTCGAACTCGACGTCCGGTGGCCGGCGTCCTCGGGGGACCGCCACGTCGGCCCGGTGCTGCTGATGCTCTACGGAGCGTACGGGCTCGACCTCGACCTGGACGCCGACCCCGACCTGCGCGCGTGGTTGGACCGCGGCTTCGCGGTGGCCACGCCCCACGTCCGCGGGGGCGGGCCGGACCGACGGCACCAGGCCGGCACCCGCGCCAAGCGGGACCGCTCCGTGGCCGATGCGGCGGCGGCGATCCGGTACCTGAAGTCCGGGAGAAGCGCGACGGTGGCGGCCACCGAGCTCGTCGTCATCGGCGCGTCGGCCGGGGGCTTCCTCGCGGCGACCACCGTGAACACGTGCCCCGGCGAGGTGGACGTCTGCATCATCGTCAACGGCTTCGTCGACCCGCTGACCAGCCTCCTGCGGGAGGACACGGTCACGACGGCGAGCGACAAGGACGAGTGGGGCGATCCCGCCACGAACGCCAACGACCTGACGACGCTGCAGCACGTCTCCCCGGTGGGCAACCTCGCCCGCGTCGGGGCCGAGGCCCTCGTCATCGTGGCGGGCGCCGACGTCCGGGTCAACCCCCGGCAGGGCCTCAAGTGGGCACTCACCTACCGCTGGCTGGGCGGCCCGGTCGAGCTGTGGTTCGACCCGGACGGTGCCCACGACTGCTGGGGCGCGGGTATGCCCCCGCATGCCCTCTTCGACTGGGTCGAGGAGGCGCTCGCCCGGGTCCGCCGTCGCGCCGGATCACCCGGATCGGGCCCTGCCTAACTTTCAGGCAGGGATCGCTCCCGGGTCTTTTCTTGTCGGGAATCCCCTGTGAGTCTGGATACGACCCCTCTGGAATGTGAGGAAAGAAAATGAACCAGAACATGATCGAAGTAAAGGGCGTGACCAAGTCCTTTCGTGGAGGCGTGGCGGTCGAGAATGCTTCGTTCGTGGTCCCTCGGGGCAGCGTGACCGCCTTGCTCGGCCCCAACGGTGCGGGCAAGACGACCACCTTGCGCATGATCCTCGGCCTGGCCCGGCCCACCGCCGGCCGGGTGGCGTACGCGGGGGGCTCCGCCCCGCGGATCGGGGCGAGCCTCGACGGTGGTTGGGGCAGCGGGCAGGTCTCCGCTGCCGCCGACTGGGACTACGTCGCCGGCGTGCTCGGCGCGTCCCGTGCGCGCGTGGAGGAAGTGCGGGAGTACGTCGGGCTGCGAGCCGGC
The DNA here is from genome assembly GCA_934678955.1 of uncultured Austwickia sp. The sequence goes on from CAKUSI010000038.1 coordinate 14,047, forward strand.
GACATGCGCAAGCCGGTTACGAAGTTCTCCACCGGCATGCGCCAGCGCCACGGCCTCGGCATCGCCCTCCTGGGTGAGCCCGACGTGCTGATCCTCGACGAGCCGGTCAACGGGCTCGACCCCGAGGGCATCCGCTGGTTGCGCGGCGTCATGCGCTCGTTCGTCGACAAGGGCGGGACGGTGCTGCTGTCCAGCCACCTCCTCGGCGAGGTCGAGCACGTGGCTGACCACCTGGTGGTGGTGAACAAGACCGTCCGGTTCGCCGGGAGCGTCGATGAACTCGGTGTCGGTGCCGGTCGTGGTGAGTTGGAGGGCCAGTACTTCGCGCTGGTCGGTGTCGGAAGGAGTGCAGCATGAACGCGGTCATCGCCGAAGTGCGCAAGGTGTTCGCGGGCCAGTTGTGGTGGGCCTTCCTGCTGGTCGGAGTGGGATTGTCGGCGATCACGATCGTGGCCATCACCCCCGACCACGTGACCGCGGTGCAGTCCGGGGCCGGCACCGTCCGTGCCGCCCTCGACGATGCCACCCGGTACTGGATGACCGTGTACCTGGCGTGCGGGTGCCTCGTGGCCTACCTGGTCGCCGGTGAGTTCACCGACGGGCAGATGCAGCGCTCGGTCCTGCTCCACCGCCTGTCGCGGGGCGCGGTCCTCGGCAGCAAGTTCGCGGCCGCCCTCGTCGTCTCGGCGGCGTTCGGGTTGGTCGCGGCCCTGCTGGCGTGGTTCACCCCGCCCCTCGTCCTGCCGCTGTTCGGCCTCAACGTGGCCGGGACCGGGGTCGACCTCGAGATCGTCGCGGGCGTGTTCGGGGTGAACCTGCTGGCCGGTGTGTGGGGCTTCGCCCTGGGGGTGCTCCTGCGCAACCCCGTGGTGGCGGTGGGCCTGTTCGCCGTCCAGACGTTGCTGCTGGAGACCTATGGGGCCAAGGCGCTGCCCGAGGTGGGGCAGTACCTGCTGACCTCGGCGCTCGGCTCGCTCTACAAGGACCCATCAGTGCTGTCGATGGCGGTCCTGCCGGCGCTGGGCATCGCCCTGGCGTGGGTCGGCGCGGCCACGGTGGGGGCGGTGGGCACCTTCCGGGCGCGCGACGTCTGATCCTGCATGGAGGCGGGGGCGGGGCCGGGATGACTTCCCGGCCCCGCCCCCTTTCTGCATGCCCGGAGCTGGTCGGCTCCGTGGTCGAACGGCCAGCCCCCGTTGGCCGTTCGTTCATGGTGGCGCGCCGGGGGTCGTCAGCATTCTTGAGTCATCAGGAAATGGGAAGGGAGGTGCACCACAAATGCGTGGTTCGGAATCGATCTCGTTGCAGCTCGGAAAAGAAGGCCGACACATTTCGGTGCGCCCCTCCCGTGTCGTGGACGCCCTGTGGGCCTGGGCCGCCGGGACGACCGCGGGTCCGGCCGACCTCGCCCCCCGCCTCACGTTCGGCCCCGCCGGGGTCCGCCTCGCGGCGCGGATCGACGGGCGGGACGTGGCGGCCGACGTCGTGGTCGCCGGGGGCTCCCTGGCCGATGCCGACCTGGTCGTGCCGGCGGCCGGCGTCTCGATCGAGCTGCGCCCCTACCACCGCCACACGTTGCTGACGGTCCTGCAGCCCACCGTGCTGACGCTCGCGGCACCCGAGGACTGGTCCGCGCTGGCGCAGGACGCGACCGTGGGGCGTCCCCTGCCCAACTGCCTCGTCGGCGTCGCCGCCATGCACCTGTTCGACCGCGACTTCCGGGCGCCCGGGTGCGTCAACCACCACCTGCTGTACAGCCCCGGTGCCGTGTCGGACGCCGTCCGCCACCACGTCTGCGCGCTCGAACGCGACCGCCGCCGAGCCGTCGCGGCCATCGCCGGCTCCATTACCAACGAGGAATGGGTGTGACCATGACCAGCTCGACCCCCACGCTCGACCGCACCGCACGTCCCTGTGACATCTACGCCGGCGGCGCGGCCCTCATGTACGACGACCTGGCGCGTCAGGACTCCAGCGAGATCGACGTCCTGATCCAGATCCTCCGGCACGCCGGTGCCACAACGGTCCTCGACCTCGGCTGCGGGTCCGGGCGGATCACGCTGCCGCTGCTGGCCGCGCTGCCCGTCACCTTCATCGCCGTCGACACCTCCGCGCCGCTGCTCGCCCTGCTCGCCGACCGGCTCCTGCCCGAGGAGGCCGACCGCTGCCGGGTCGTCCACGCGGACGCGACGCTCCACCGGGAGCCCCGACCCGTCGACGCGGCCGTCATGGGCACGTCCACGATCTCCCTGTTCGACCGGGACGCCCGCACGCGCCTCTTCGCGACCACCCGGGCCAACCTCACCCCGGGCGGGATCTTCGTGCTGACCAACTTCTGTTGGACCCCCGGCCACCTGGCGGATTCCCCGGTCGTCCAGCGGGGCGCCAGCGGCGCGCACTACGCCCTGGAAGAGGTCTGGGTCTCCGACGAGCGGCGACGGGTCACCGTGCGCAGCCTGACCTCGGGCCGCCAGGCCGAGAGCGAGCCGTGGAACCTGCGGCACGAGCAGCTGGTCGCCGAACTGACCGCGGCGGGATTCACCGTGCCGGCGGCCCTGGCGCTGCACGAGGGGCCGGACGGGCGCAACACCCTCATCATCGCGGAGGTGCCCCGATGACCGCGCTCTGGGCGCCCCTCCTGCCCGCCGGTGCCCCGGTGAGCCGCGACCTGGTCCTCGAATCCTGCGCCGGCCACCGGGTGACCCTCGGCGACGGCCGGACCGTGCTCGACGGTGACTCCGGCCTGTGGAACGTCTCCCTCGGCTACGGCGTCCCCGCCATCGCCGAGGCCGTCCGGGACGCCGCCCTCACCCAGTCCTACCAGGGACAGTTCCGGTTCGCCGGCAGCGCCGCGACCGCGGCCGCCGAGGACCTGCTCGACTTCTGCGGCGCCGACCACTACGGACGCGTCATCTTCTCCACGTCGGGTGGGGCCGCCAACGACGCGACCATGAAGCTCGCCCGGCACCACCAGGCGCTGGCCCACCCGGGGGCGAACCGTCCCGTGGTGGTCGGCCTCGAGGGCAGTTACCACGGCCTCATGTACGGGTCGATGCAGCTCAGCGGGGAGGAGCTCGGCCAGCGGGTCTATCGCACGGACGCGCGCACCGTCCGCCACGTTCCTGCCAACGACTTCGACCGCCTCGCCGAGTTCATGGCCGAGTACGGCGACCACGTGGCGGCCGTCTTCGTCGAGCCCGTCCAGGGCACGGGAACCGTCCCGCTCCGGACGGAGTTCGTGCGGGCGCTGCTGGAGCATCGCGCGCGCCACGGCTTCCTCCTCGTCGCCGACGAGGTGGCCACCGGCTTCGGTCGCACCGGCTCCCTGTTCGCCTCCGCCACCTGGCCGGAGCCGCCCGACGTGCTCGTGCTGTCGAAGGCCCTGACCAACGGCGTGTGTGCGGCGTCCGCGATCCTCGTGTCCCACGCCGTGGCCGACACGTTCGACCGGACCCAGCAGGTGTTCGTCCACGCCGAGACCCAGGCCGGGACGGCGGTGGCAGCGGCCGCGATCCGCGCCACCCTCGCCGAGTACCGCCGCCGCTACGACGACCCCGCGCCGAACGCCGCGATCCCGCACGTCGACGTGGCAGCCGCCCTCCACGTCCTGGCCACGGAGCTGCCCTGGGTCACCGGGTACACCGGGCGTGGGATGTTCTGGACCCTACGGTTGGTCGACGAGCACGGCCACACCCCGGACGCGTTGCGCATCATGCAACTCGTCGCGCGCATCCGGGCCCGCGGCGCCCTCGTCCACAACGCCCCCGGCGGCATCACGCTCTGCCCCGGGCTCGGCTACACCCGGGACGAACTCCAGGAACTGGTCGGCTGCGTGCGCACCGGCATCCAGCGGGAGTTCGGGGGTGCGCGATGACGACCACCTCGCTGTGGGGCGACGCCGGGCACGCTGCGGCGTCCGTGGCTCGAACCGGCGCGCGCATCGACGTGGTCACCGACCGGACCGTCCTGGCGCTGGAGCCCGTCGACCGCTTCGTCGCGGACCTCGCGCAGCACGCCGACGTCCGTGTCTTCACCGACGTCGAGGGATCGGTGGAGCACATCACCGACCGGTCGGTCGACTTCACCGGCTCGGCGCTGGTCGCGATCGGGGGCGGCAGCGTGATCGATGCTGCCAAGATCGCGCGTTACGTCCGCGCCGCCGGCACCAGCCGGCTGCGCACGGCGCAGCGCTGCGGCCTGCGCGCGCTGCCCGAGGCCGCGCCGCCCCAGCGTCTCGTCGCCCTCACCACCACGGTGGGGACCGGGGCGGAGGCCAGCAGCGGTGCCGTCGTCCGCGTGGCCGGCCGGCCGACGCTCGTGCGGGGGATCGCGATGGTCCCCGACGAGGCCTGGTACTGCCGTTCGTTCCTGGAGGAACTCCCGACGAGCCAGCAACTGCGCGGCGCGGTGGAGGTGCTGTTCCGCCTGCTCGCCCCGGCGCTCGAGGCGCACGGGGAGGAGCGACTCCCCGACCTCCTGCCCCTCGCCGTCGACGTCTTGGCCGCCGGTGAGCAACTGCGCTCCCGCACCGACGTCCCGGACGCCCTGGCCACCATCCTGTCCGTCGGCGCCCGGACGCACGGGGCACGGGCCCACCGGGGGTTGCACCCTTTCGGATCCCGGGTCTGGTACGTCACCAACGAGGCCACGTCCGCGCTCGGCGTCCCCAAGATGGAGGTGCTGCCGGCCCTGTGGTTGGGCGTCCTCCACCTGGCCCGGACCGGCGGCCTGGACTGGGTGCCCCCCACGCGCTCGGACGCCGTCCGGGCGGGGCTCGGGCTCGACCCCGGCGCGGACCTGGCCGACGTCCTCGCGGACACCTTCCGGCGTTGGGGCGTCCCGACCCGGCTCGATCTCGGCGCGACCACGGCGGACAAACTCGCCGACACCTGCCTGTGGCGGTGGGGGCACGGACTCCCCATGCTGCGCCGCGCCACGCGCGAGGACGTGGCGTCCCTGCTGGCCACCGCGTCCGCCGCCCCCTGGTCCCCCCTCAGCCGAGGGGATTCCGCATCACGAGCACAGGGGAGGAGGTGAACACAATGTCCAACTTCGAGAACACCAAGCCGGAGGTCGTCGAGACCGAGCTGGAGGCCCAGGAGCTCGAGGAGATGGAGGCCCCCGGTTGGGACGTCGTCGTCTCGTCCGCCATCTCGCTGGCCGGAGGCATCAGCCTCAGCGTCGCCATCACCTGATGGTGAACCGCACCCGTCAACCGAACCGTTCGAACAACGAAGGAGGTGAACCAATGTCCAACATCGAGAACACCCAGCCCGAGGTCGTCGAGACCGAGCTGGAGGCCCAGGAGCTCGAGGAGATGGAGGCCCCCGGTTGGGACGTCGTCGTCTCGTC